>JBECKU010000268.1:0-11921 GCA_040235385.1 Candidatus Sulfobium sp.
CCGAAGAGATGCACAAGTACTTTCGGATCAGGATGAACGACATATCCCGCCCTTTTAAATTCCCTGATCAGATTTTTCTTGAGCCAGTAATCGCCCCAGACTTTTTTGTCGGGTACGTCATAATGATCGGAATAAGCCGCGACAGAAACGGGCGGGAAAGTGGAAAGTTCTCTTTTCATAATGAGTGAATATAGTCTGGAGCTGCCGTCCCGCCGTCAAAGCAAGCTTTTATTATGAATTCTCGAAAGGTCCTTGCATACATCTCTTTCGGCGTCATTCCAGCAAGCAGAGAGAGCCGGGAATCTCGATACGAGTCCCGAAACGGGTCTGCGGGAAGGGTCGCTATGACCTCCTTGGTCGGAAAGATTCTCGCCCCAGCGTGTCGCCCCCGCACTCGGGCGGGTTCGCCGAGGAGAAGAGGATGACCGGACAAGCCGGAATGACAGACATACCGCAAGTACTTTTGGGACAATCCACTATGACTTACGGGAAAGCGGATCGAGAATATAGTTCATCCACAGGAGATTGAAAGCGTCCCCGTAATCCTTCAGGAAAGATACCATCGTTCCATCCGGGTTCTCGTTCTTAATATAGCGGGCAAAGAGTTTATTAATATCGGTCAAAACCGTTTCTTTCTCACTTGTGGAATAAGGATAAACGCAGCAGCTCATCACATTTCTGCCGTCGAGATCGAGCAGCCTCGTGGCGAAGATATCGCCTAGTTTCAGCCCCCTCATGAGGGCCTTGTCCCTCATTGGAACTTCTCCGTCCAGCAGCAGGTCCTTAAGCACTATTTTCTTGTCCCTGGATATGGAACATACTTCATACAGGCTCAGGAATGAACTCTTGATTTTCCATAGAAGATTGACCTCTTCTTCATTCAGGCTGCCGGTATTCCTGGCGTAGATATCTATAAATGTCTCCTTCTCAGGGTTGACCTTGTAATCAAAAACCAGCCAGTCCTCAAAATTTAGAAACCCCAGTTCAAGCGCCGTCCCGCCCATAAATTCGTCAGGTTGGTTCTCATCCCAGAAATATGTGTATGCCTTGTCGATGTCTTCTTTATGATGAGCACGCACGTACTCAATGACGGACTGGATGAGACAGGTTTTCAACTTCTCTTCTTTACCCATTCTTAAGTTCTCCATGGAAGATTATCTGCCCGCATTATCGTGCGGGGCACTTCGTGCTCACACTATTTACCAATATCTCACAGGCCCCGTGTCGATATGGATAAAATCAGCATACTTCCCGACTCCGCCCGAGACAAAAGACTTTGCGGTCTTACATAATTTTCTTTTCCTGATTCCAGGTATCGAAAAATCTATGGCCTTCCCTTTCAGGTGGTAGCTTTTTTTTGCGACGTGCCTCCCCATGCTCATAAGATATTCGTTATAAGCAGGAGAGCGGTAACCGGATATGATCTCGATGCGCCTGTCGCCGGTCACGATGTTATCCTTGACGTCGCAGAGCAGATCGAGGACACCTATATCGATGGGCTTTACTTCGTCCGTATAATGACATCTCAGGAGATAGTTGATTTTTTCAATTGCCTCGAAATCATAGATCCCGTCGCGGTAATACCGAACTGAAAGCTCTTCGTCGGTATGGATATTGTGCAGATGGAGCGCTCTTTCAGTCTTTCGTGCTGCAAAGGCTTTGTTTACGGCGACCGGGTACACGATCGATGCGGTAAGGAAGGCCCTCAAAAAGTTTCTTCGGGAGATCATGCCGTCATATCCATATTGTTCGCAAACTCCTTGAAAAACCCAACATAGTCAGAAATATGAGAAAATCGAAAAATCGAATATTCACGTTTTGGTCTCGTTTCATCTCTGCCTGTTTATCACAGCGAGAAAAAGGGAGAATGCTTCTCCCGACCCTGCGGGGCTCAAAATTTGTTTATAATAACTCTCCGGGCCATGCCAGTGCAACCTTTCTGACGTTTGTAACGCGATCAATTTTGACAAAGTAGACATGGGCTGGTACAAAATAACTTTATGTTTACAGTAAAGGTTCTCAATATCGGCGATGTTAAAAACCAGGCGTCCGGCGCGGCAGATACGACGGATATACTTGCGGTCTGTTTCTGTCTCCTGCTGAAAAACGTCAGGAAAGAAGAAAGGGCATGCTGATCATTACAGGCACCGGCAGGTCCGGAACCGCTACCCTGGCGAAGATTTTCGGAGGGCATCACGAATACCGTGTGGACTATATCATCGAAAAATATTTTGAAAACGCGGACCCCCATGCCGATCATTTTGACACAATAGACAAGAGAATGAGGGTGCTGCTGGATCTTTACCAGGGTGTCGTTTTCGGTCCCTTCGTGGACTCCTCGAACCTCTATATCCACTTTATCGACGCTATTTACATTCTTGACGCCGAGGTAAAATTCATTCTCTGTGTGAGGCACGGGAAAGATTTTGTCAGGTCGGCCGCAAGCAGGAAATGGCATGAACGCGGCACCTTTGGAACGGTCCCCCTGAAAGGCGATCCTTATCTCAGCTTGTGGGACGATATGAACCCTCTCCGGAGAAACGCATGGATATGGATGTCCAGAAACAGAAAAGCTCTTCAGGGGCTGGAGGGTATCCCGAAGGACCGAAAACTTATAGTGAGAATAGAAGATATCGGAAGACCGGAGATCCTCAAAATGCTCGAAGATTTCACAGGTCTGAAGCTGAAAAACAGTGATCTGGCAAAGAGGAGACTCAATGCCAACCCCCTATTTGATTTTCCGGATAAATCGGAATGGACCGATTCGATGCACAAGGAATTTGGGGAAATTGCGGGAGAAATGATGGAATTCTTCGGATATGAATGAAGAACCAGTGGCCTATGATTCTTTTTTCTTGGGTAAGCGCGCCCGGATTCTTTCTGCCAGGCAGCCATTTTCATTAAACAAAAGAATATCCCCGGAAAAGCATCTTATCCCCTGAACGACGGCGTCTTCAGTGATTTTGTAGGTATCCAGGGCTCTGTTCCGATGGAAAGAGACCCATGATCCCGCCCGGACGGTCACACCGTCTTTAACTATATCCCGGGCGGCTATGCATCTTTTGAGTGAACCATCTTCATGAAACCCGATCCAGCAGCCGGCCTTGCAGGGTATTCCCTGCGAAACGAAATTCTCGGCGAGCCTGCACGCCGACAACATACCGTTTTCGTGGAAGCGAAGGAATGTATCGGCACGGACCGGGACCCCTTTGACTGAGGAGTCTTTCGGCAGGTTGCATCTCATCAATTTGCCGTTTTCATGAAGATAGACGCGAGCGTCCGTGCGGCAATGCACGCCGTCGAAAAAGATATCGTGAACGGGTTCGAAGCTCGACAAAGTCCCGTTTTCATACCACCACACCCAAGAACCCGCCCTGCATTCTATACCGCAGATTTCTTCGTCGCACGTGAGGGTCCTCGCCCGGACCCGGCCGTTACTGTAAAACAATAGGGTTTCCGTTTCTCCTCTCAACCCTTCAAAAGAGCCATAACAAGCCCCGCTCTGCCTTCTGGTCCCCCGGCTCACGGGATGTCCCAGTGAGAAGACCGGCAAACACTCTTCTCATGGTCCGGTCCCGACTTTTCGGAATCGTGGAAATTCATCGGTACGCCGTCGTCCCGAAGTACCAGAAGACTTCCTTTTGGGAAGTACGTATTTATGATCCGGATATTTTCAGGCACCGTGCACGCTCTCAGATTTCCGTTTCGGAACAGCCAGACCCTTTCACCTCCCCGGCAGGGTATTCCGTCAACAATTATATCTCTCCGTGGAATGAATGCCGACAATCTTCCGTTATCATGAAAGCAGACATCCCCTCCGCCCTTTAATGGAAAACCGTCGAGTGTCGTGTCCCTGCTCAGGTCACATTTAAACAGAGCGCCGTTTTCGTGGAACATGACGAGCCTTCCTGCAAGGACGGGCACCCTTCCGATTTCGGTGTCTCCGGACAGTGTGCACATTATCAATTTTCCGTCAGGAGAAAATTCAATTTCACTCTTTGCCTTGCAGGTCAGACCGTTAATCCAGGTATTCGCAGAAATATTACAACGCCAGAGCCGTCCCTCTTCATCGAATCCCACCACGGACCCGACCTTAAAATGAACGCCCCGAATGACCGCATCCCTCGACAGCACGCAAGACCTGATCCGCCCCGATGAGGGAAACCTGATCACGGTCTCTTGTCTGCAAGGGACAGTGTCCGGCATTGTTCCCTACGCGTTCCCCGACCCCAGGCTCCTGTAAAAGGCCTTGATCGAAGAATCCCGCACGTCCTCGAGCATGCCGGCTTTTGCCGACTCAAGACGATCCACGGAAATCTTCAGCTTTTTCGCCATATCTTCCAGGGAGATTTTCTTATCAAAGTGTTCTTCGGCGATGAGAACTTTTAACATATCATCGATAATACTGTTTCTCAACGTCTCATCTTCCACTTCTATGGCCGAGCACGCGGTGTCAAAATCAAGTCCTTTTTCAAGCCCTTCGCGAATTGTGGAAACGGCCTTCTCGTAAATCTTGTCAGTTTCCGTCTTGAATGCATCGTCAGGCAACCCTTCGTACCACTTTTCAGACATGATTTCACCTCCCGGACTGAATTAATGCATAGCGTATCCTATCATAAAATACGGGCACAGATGAACTGAAGGCAAAAAACGAAAATTACGTATGAGAGGCAGTAATTCCGGCAGTTGACTTGGTCTTCCAATATAATTAAAATGAGCGACCTGAAGGGAGTTGCCGCATGAGGAGGTTTTATTGAAGATCAAAGTCAGGAATCCAGTAGTCGAGATCGACGGCGATGAGATGGCCAGGGTCATCTGGGGATTGATCAGGGAAAAACTGGTCGAGCCTTTTTTGGATCTGGATGTGCGTTATTACGACCTGAACATTCGCCACAGGGATGAGACGGATGACAGAATCACGGTAGAAGCCGCCGAGGCCATAAAAGAAGTCGGTGTCGGCGTGAAATGCGCAACCATCACACCGAATGCGGCGAGAGTCCGGGAATATAACCTGAAGCAGCAGTGGAAGAGCCCCAACGGGACCATCCGGGCAATTCTTGATGGAACGGTATTCAGAAAACCCATTATCATGAGGAATATACCCCCCGCTGTCAGGTCCTGGAAAAAACCCATCATAATAGGGCGCCACGCATACGGCGACATCTATAAAAACGTGGAACTGGTCGTTGCGAAACCCGGCAGCGCCGAGATTATCTTCACGCCGGAGGACGGGAGTGAAAGGACTACCGTTAAGATCCATGATTTCAAAGGTCCGGGCGTCATAATGGGAATTCATAATACTGAAAAATCTATCAGGAGCTTTTCAAAGGCGTGCATTAATTACGCCCTGAGCGAGAAAATGGACCTCTGGTTCGGGGCAAAGGATACTATCTCAAAACAATACCACGGTTTTTTCAGGGACGTCTTTGGAGAAGAAGTCGAAAAGGCTCAAAACAGGCTTGATGATGCGGGTATCAAATACCGATACCTTCTTATTGACGATGCCGTGGCCCAGATCATCAAATCCGAGGGGGGGATGCTCTGGGCATGCATGAACTACGATGGAGACGTGATGTCCGACATGGTCGCGACCGGATTCGGAAGTCTCGGGCTTATGACCTCTGTACTGGTATCTCCGGACGGCAAGTACGAATTCGAAGCTGCCCACGGCACGGTCGTGAGGCATTATTACGAGCATCTGAAAGGCAATCCCACATCGACCAATTCCGTCGCCTCAATTTTTGCGTGGACCGGGGCTTTGGCCAAGAGGGGAGAGATGGACGGAACTCCGGAAGTGGTCGGCTTTGCCGGGAACCTCGAACAGGTTGTAGTCGAGACTGTGGAAAGCGGCGTCATGACAAAGGATCTCATGTTGATAGCGGAACCGAAAGTCAAGAAATACGCTCTGACGGAAGAGTTCATCGATACTGTGGCAGAGAGACTGAAGGAGAAAATTAAGTGACTAGAAAATTGCAATCGTATTCAGGCATGCACGGATAAAATCTTTAAATGTCGCAATTTGGTTGATAGGAGATCTGTTCCTTTGGTATGTTAACGTTCAAGGTATCTGGGTAACAACGGAATTACAAAGGTGGCGCAGATAAAGTTTTTCTCCGTCCACACCTGAATATTTGAAATAGACTTACTCTTCTTTTCCCTTCACCCACCAGTCGCTTTTGTCGGAGAACCACCAGAGAGAAGAATCGGTCTCAAGGATCGTTCGGGCCAACTCTCGCGCAATATCCGTACTGAGCCTCTTTAGAGCAAATTCTATCCACTCGTCGGCATAGGTATTTCCGAGATCTTTGTACTCTTTCAAGGCTAAGATGAGTTCAAGCTGATCGGAGTCGTGGGCAAGCTTCGCTTCCACTGTTTCTTCTTTCTCGAATTCAAGGATAAGACCCCGGATCTCTTCGCCGAAAGGCAGTGTCTCGGCGAGATCATCTACTGCCTTGTTTATATCAGACCTTACATATTTTTTGTTAACGTAGTTAAGGTCGCCGGTCCTGGCCTCGGGCAGATCATGGAAGAGACACATCTTTATGATTTTGTCCGTATCGACATTTTCTGCGAGACGTCCCAGCGTATACCCGATGTAGACCGTCCTGAAGATATGCTCAGCAACGGATTCAGCCCCTGAACCGAGAAACTGAAACCCCGTCCTCGGCGTCCGCTTTAGCATTCCGGCCTCGAAAAAAAAATTTGCTATTCTTTTCATGATAAAGTTCCTCTATTCCGGTTCTTCCCGCTCGATGAACGCGTCTTTTAACAGTCTCGACTGAAGCTCGAACGCCTGTGAAATTTCTACCAAAGTCGCGTCGGCATCACAGGTGTTGTTGACGATCTCGCGCACGAACTCGATGCTCTCGGTGTAAAGCCTCTCGCCGATGGTAATTATATGGCATTTATCGACAGTGACGGGGATGAATTCTTTTTCGGTATCCATGAGTGGATATTATTGTAACCCAAACCGCGCGAACTTTTCGTATCTGAGTCTGAAATATGTGTTGTCATAACAATTTCCGGATTACAAGACGAGAAGTGTCAGAAGAAAAAAAAGCCTCCGCGAGGTCGCCGCGTCCATGCTCCGGTTCCTGAAATCGTCCTGATCTCAATAGTCTGAGTTTCACCAGAGACTTCCCTCTTTTTTCCCCGTTCTGGTATTATTGTCCTAAGTTTTTTAGTTGTAAACGATGCTCCCGGATGTTTCTAAATGATTTTTTCTCGATTCTATAGGTAAGGAGATATGCCATGGCTGAATTGAAGCAGATGTATAAAACGATAATGGATGACGACTTTCCCGATGAGATGAAGATCACTTTTGGAGATCAGACGCTTGTTTACAGAAAAAGGGCCTGGAAGATCCGGGATGAAAAGACGGGCGACCTCGTAGAAAAAGGGCTTCGGTATGGTGAGAACCCCGACCAGCAGGCTGCGCTGTTTGAACTTGTAAACGGTAATCTCGTCCTTGGAGACTGTAAATTTATAGAACCCGGCAATGGGCTGGTGAGCAGCATTACCGAGGCAGACATGATACAGGCGGGGAAGCATCCGGGAAAGACCAACCTCACAGACATGGATAATGCATTAAATATTCTCAAATTCCTTTCCGACAGGCCTGCTGCGGCGATCATGAAACATAACAATCCATGCGGTGTCGCCTCCGGCAAAACCGTAGTTGAAGCTTACGACAAGGCGAATATGGCCGACAGGATCGCTGCCTTCGGGGGTTGCCTCGTCGTTAACAGGCCGATGGACAGGGAAACGGCGGAAATGGTGAGCGCCAATTATCTGGAGGTAGTGGGCGCGCCCGATTTTGAAGAAGGGGTGACCGAAATTCTCGCAAAGAGGAAGAATCTGAGGATCGTGCGAATCGATAAGATTTATCAGTTGGAGAAATACAGGTCATCGAGGTTTGTAGATTTTAAGTCTCTGATCGACGGGGGCATCATTGTCCAACAATCGCCTGTCAACAGGATCAGGTCCAGGGATGATTTTCTCCCCGCAAAGACTATATATAAAGGAAAAGAGTACTCGATCGAGCGCGCACCGTCCGAGAAAGAATATGATGATATGCTCTTCGGCTGGAATGTGGAGCAGGGAATTACCTCGAATTCGGTCATCTATGTGAAAGACGGTGTCACGGTGGGTATCGGTACAGGTGAACAAGACCGGGTTGGGGTGGCCGAGATAGCTGTTTTCAAGGCATATACGAAATATGCCGACGCTCTCTGTTTCAAAAAATACGGCGTACCCTTCAAGACCTTCGAGTTGGAAGTATCCCAAGGGAAGAGAGATCGCGGCGGATTGCGGGATATTGATGAGGAGACAAAGAAGCACAAGGGCGGACTTATCGGTTCGACTATGGTGTCCGATGCCTTTTTCCCTTTCCGGGATGGAGTGGATGTCGGGATCAAGGAAGGCGTTGCGGCAATCGTACAGCCGGGAGGCTCCGAAAGGGATTTCGAGTCGATAGTTGCTTGTAACGAAGCTGAGCCCAAAGTCACTATGGTCTTTTCTGGCCAGAGGGCGTTCCGGCACTGACCTGCGGAGGTCGCAAAGCACTTGAAAAAAAATTCCTCGGCGACCCAGAAGGGTGTACATAATATATTCTTGTATGGTAGAATTGTAACTTCCTAAAGTGGAAGGAAGAGAAATTGCCGCGGTTGGCATTTTTTCCCGGATTTCGTCGATAAAAAGCTTGACAAAAATATGTTGCTCTGATAAAGTTGTAAGGTTTTTCTCAGAGTATGGACCATTATTTTGATTTGTAATTTTTGGAGGTAAAGTGCCCACAATAGCACAGTTGGTGAGTCAGGGTCGCAAGAGTTTGACGAGGACGACAAAGAGCCCCGCGCTGAAGTCTTGTCCACAGAAAAGAGGTGTATGCGTGAGAGTGTACACCACAACCCCGAAAAAACCGAATTCCGCATTAAGGAAAGTCGCGAGAGTGAGGCTGACGAATGCGATGGAAGTAACCGCTTATATCCCCGGCATAGGGCACAACCTTCAGGAACATTCCATCGTGATGATCCGGGGCGGAAAGGTCAAGGACCTGCCGGGAGTGAGATACCATATTATAAGAGGCACGCTTGATTCCACCGGGGTCAGCGACAGAAGACGCGGAAGGTCCAAATACGGGACCAAGAGGCCCAAATAAACGGAGTGATGAATGCCCAGAAGAAGAGTAGCTGAAAAAAGAGAAATACTGCCTGACCCCAAATATAACAGCAAGGTCGTCAGCAAGTTTATGACCGCGTTGATGCAGGGGGGTAAAAAATCAACGGCGGAAAGTATCTGCTACGGCGCTTTCGATATCATCAGGGAGAAGACCGGGAACGACCCTCTAAAGGTTTTCAAGACAGCTCTTGAAAATGTAAAGCCAGTGGTGGAGGTAAAAGCCCGGAGAGTGGGAGGCGCAACGTATCAGGTGCCCGTTGAGATAAGGCCCCAAAGAAGAATGGCGCTTGCCTCCAGATGGCTGATCGGCTATTCGAGAGGAAGGAACGAAAAGACCATGAAGGAGAGACTGGCCGGCGAGTTACTGGACGCTTTTAATAACACCGGGTCTTCCATCAAAAAGAAGGAAGATACCCATAAAATGGCCGAGGCTAACAAGGCTTTTGCCCATTATAGATGGTAAAGAAGATAGAGGAGAGAAATTTTGTCACGGTTCACGCTCGAAAAAACACGCAATATCGGCATCATGGCGCACATAGATGCCGGGAAGACCACGACTACGGAAAGAATCCTCTATTATACCGGCGTGACTTACAAAATTGGTGAAGTCCACGACGGAACGGCCGTCATGGACTGGATGGTCCAGGAGCAGGAACGAGGTATCACAATCACCTCCGCAGCCACTACCTGTTCCTGGAAAGACCACAGGATCAATATCATCGATACCCCTGGGCATGTTGATTTTACTATCGAAGTGGAGAGGTCATTAAGGGTGTTGGACGGCGCTGTGGCTGTTTTCGATTCGGTGGCCGGGGTTGAGCCGCAGTCTGAGACGGTCTGGAGACAGGCTGACAAGTACAGAGTGCCCAGAATAGCATTTATGAACAAAATGGACAGATTAGGTGCTGATTTTTATATGAGCGTCGGAAGTATGGTCGACAGGTTGGGGGCACATCCTGTTCCTGTTCAACTGCCCATGGGCGCTGAGGAGGACTTCAGGGGTCCCATTGATCTCGTGACCATGAAAGCCCTTTATTACGACGAGGAGACGCTCGGCGCAACCTATGTCGAAGGCGATATCCCCGATCAGCTTATTCCGCAGGCAAGGGAATACCGGGAGAAGATGATCGAGGCCATTTCCGATGTTGATGAGGGAGTAATGGAGAAGTTCCTGAACGGCGAAGAAATAAGCGTGGCCGAAATTAAAGCTGCCCTCAGAAAGGGCACTTTGGAACTGAAAATTACTCCGGTATTTTGTGGGACCGCTTTTAAAAATAAAGGGGTCCAGCAACTGCTGGATGCCATTGTGGATTACCTTCCTTCGCCTCTTGAAGTGCCTCCCATGGTCGCGAAAGACCCGGCAGACGGGTCGGAAATTGTGAGAAAAGCCGATGACAAGGAGCCTTTTTCTGCTCTCGCATTCAAGGTCATGACGGACCCCTTTGTTGGGCAGTTGACTTTTCTCAGAGTTTATTCAGGCGTAATGAGCGCCGGATCATATGTATATAATTCAACTAAGGATACAAAAGAACGGGTCGGCCGGCTTCTTAAAATGCACGCCAATAAGAGAGAGGATATTAAGGAGGTCTCGGCAGGAGACATTGCTGCTGCGGTGGGATTGAAGAGCACCCTTACCGGCGATACGCTCTGTGATGAGAAGAATCCCGTCCTCCTTGAAGCCATGGAATTTCCCGAACCCGTCATCTCGGTTGCCATTGAGCCTAAGACGAAGGCCGACCAGGAAAAATTGTCTCAATCCCTTGCCAAGCTGACCCAGGAAGACCCTTCCTTCAAGGTTGCAACCAATGAAGATACAGGACAGACTATCATATCCGGCATGGGGGAACTGCACCTGGAAATAATCGTAGACAGGCTTCTGAGGGAGTTCAAGGTCGGTGCAAACGTAGGGAAACCCCAAGTGGCTTATAAAGAAACTGTAAGGACATCTTCCAAAGCCGAAGGGAAATTCGTCAGACAGAGCGGCGGCCGCGGTCAATACGGGCATGTGAATATTGAACTCGAACCCCTCGACCCCGGGTCCGGATTCGAGTTTGTAAGCAAAGTCGTCGGGGGTTCCGTCCCCAGAGAATATTTTTCCGCTGTGGAAAAAGGGATCAAAGAGGCTACGGACACCGGTATTCTGGCAGGTTATCCGGTCGTCGATGTCCGGGCGACTCTGTATGACGGTTCCTACCATGAGGTAGATTCTTCAGAAATGGCTTTCAAGATCGCCGGATCTATGGCTTTTAAGGAAGCGGCAAAAAAGGCGAAGCCTGTGCTTCTGGAGCCGGTCATGAACGTAGAAGTTGTAACGCCCGAGGAGTATATGGGTGATGTCATCGGAGATCTCAATTCCCGCAGAGGCAAGATCCAGAACATGGAGAAAAGAGGAAAGGCACAGGTCATCAGGGCTAATGTGCCGCTTTCCGAGATGTTCGGTTACGCTACCGATCTTAGATCAAAGACGCAGGGCAGGGCGACTTATACCATGCAGTTTTCAAGATATGAAGAGGTCCCCAAGGGCATCGCTGACGGGATTATTGCCAAGGTAAAAGGCGAATAGGTCAACAAGCAAGGGCCTTTTCAGGTCCTTACAGTAATAAGGAAGGTGATAAAATGGCAAAGGCAAAATTTGAGAGGAAGAAACCTCATTGCAACGTAGGGACTATAGGGCATGTAGACCACGGCAAGACGACATTGACGGCGGCGATCACGAAAGTACTGGCGATGAAGGGGCAGGC
>JBECKU010000009.1:0-14893 GCA_040235385.1 Candidatus Sulfobium sp.
GGGCATTATCGCACACTTCGGCGTTGTCAAAGATCCACGCATTCCCAAAAACAAAGGCCTCGTCAGCTACTCTTGCCTTGCCGCAGACCTTTGCGAAAGGCCCTACGTATGCTGTTTCCGCAACAGACGCCGACTCGGCAACCAGACCGCTGCCGTTTGGATGATGATGATATTTAACGCCGTCAATTTCGACTGCATGACCCGTAAACAAGACCTTGACTCCCATAGTTTCCTCCTGGTTATGATGTTAACGGCCTCGTCTAGTTTCATCATAATACCGCAAGGCCGTCGCGTCAACAACCCATATGGGGACCGCCCCGGCGAAATTGCTTTTTCGCCTGAATTCCGTTACATTCTAAGTGAAATGACGGGTGTACACTATAAAAAGAGGTTCCTGAAAGGGCTTGTCATAGCATTAAGGATAGTTCTTTCCTACAAGCTCTCCAGGTTTGTCTGGATGTTCCTCTCCCGGGAGCGACGGTCCGGCCGCCTGCGTGAACTCCACAGGAAAAACGCCGTGCTTATAAGAGAAAAGGCGCTCGAGATGAAAGGCGTGATGATCAAGGTCGGCCAGTTTCTCAGCTCGCGGAAAGACTTTCTTCCCGACGAATTTATTGAAGAATTGTCGGAATTGCAGGACCGGGTCCCTCCCCATGACTTCAGCGAGATCAGGCAGAGAATAATCGATGAACTGGGCTCGCCCCCCGAGGACATCTTTGCCGAGTTTGAGAGAGAGCCGATTGCGGCGGCCTCCCTGGGACAGGTGCACAGGGCCGTCCTGAAGGATGGACGGGAGGCGGCGGTCAAGGTCCAGTATCCCGGCATAGAGGCGATTATCGAGACGGATATCAAAATGTTCGAGGTACTCATACGCCTCATGCGAGGCAGGATGGGATGGATCGACCTGAGGGTGCTCCACGAGGAGTTCTCCAGGATCGTCCGGGCAGAACTGGATTACGTCCAGGAGGGAAGGAATGCCGAGAGGTTCAGGCTGAATTTCAGTTCTGACGAGCGGGTCGTCATCCCGAGGGTGTATTGGCAATTTTCGAGCGGAAAGGTACTCACCCTCGAATTTGTCGGAGGAATCAAGATTACGGAGTGTGTTGTGATCAAGGCGTCCGGAGTGGACTGCCGGATGCTGGTGAACCTTCTCGTAGAAACCTATGCAAAGATGATATTCGTCCATGGGTTTTTACATTGTGATCCACATCCGGGCAACATCTTCGTAGGCGAAGGGCCGACCATCGTCTTCGTCGATTTCGGGATGGTGCAGGCGATAACCGACGCCACCAGGAGGAATTTGAGACGATATGCCAATGCCATAGTCGAAAACGATGCAGCCGGCATCGTGGAGGCACTCGAAAAGCTGGGTTTTCTTATCGAAGGAGCCGATTACACGAAGATTGCAGAGGTCACCCAGGACTTGATCGACAAGTACCGGTACAGCACTCCGGAGGAGTTGAAGTCGCTGACGGTGGACGATATAAGCGAGGAGATCGACAATGTCCTGGGCGTCATCAGTAACTTTCAGGTACCCAATTACTTCATACTCCTGATGAGGACGATCGGCATGCTGAACGGAATGGCGTACCGCCTCAGTCCAGAGGTGAACATCATCGAGATCTCCAAGCCCTATGTCAGGGCTTTTTTCCGCGGAACCCGCGAAGAGGGTATAGACGAGGTCTTCACCTCCCTGAGAAAGAAGTTTTTGGAATTCGCCGATTTTCCTTCCCAGGCCCACAAGTTTCTCGTAAAGGCGAACAGGGGGGACCTTTCCTTTAAAATCGGAAAGGCGGACATGCAGGGAATGGCCCGTCAACTTACTTCCCTCTCTGATGTGATGCTCCTCGTGATCCTGACGGTGAACGCCTCGACTGCCGCTCTTTTCTTTGCTTTTCTGGGAAACCAGACGGCGTCTATTATCGCAGCGGGCTCGGCCGTGCTGCTCAGTTTTTTCTCGGTCTACAAGCTGCTGAAGAGATAGTTGCAGGGAGGTAAAATACATGATATCCTGCAAAAAAGACCAGGAAAGGGGACAACGATGAAACTCAAAGCGTGCGCGGTATTTATTTTCCTGCTGTTTTCCTTTGCCTTTGCGGATGTTCAGCGGTATAGTGTGCCCATTGACGACTCGCCTCAGAAAGGGCCGAAGGACGCCCCTGTTACCATTATAGAATTCCTCGATTATCAGTGACCGCACTGTGCTGCGGCCGGTCCGACCGTCAAGAAACTCATGGAGGATTGCAAGGGAAAAGTCAGGCTCGTAATTAAAGACTATCCGTACAAATACCGGGATTATGCATTTATCTCGGCCGAGGCCTCGCTCGCCGCCCGCGACCAGGGCAAGTTCTGGGAGATGCACGATATTCTCCTCGAGAAGTCGCCGAAGCTCGACAGGGAGAGCCTTATCAGATACGCGAAAGAAATCGGGTTGGATATGAAGAAGTTCAAGGAATCCCTCGACAGGATGAAGCACAAGGAACGGATCGACAGGGATGTCAAACTGGCACAGGATTTCGACATTTATAACACGCCGACTTTCTTCATAAACGGGAGAAAAGTGATAGGAAACAGGTCATACGAGTACCTTAAAAAGATCATCGAGGAGGAGCTCGAAAATGCGAAAAAGTAACCGGCTTTTTGTAACGCTCACAGTCCTTGTCCTGACGGTGTCTATTCCGTTTGCCGCTTATGCCGGACATCTGGAACCGTTTAAGAACGTTCCTGTCCCGGAAAACAATCCGCAGACGGTCGAAAAGATCGAGCTCGGGAAAAAGCTCTTCTTCGACAGGAGGCTGTCCGGCGACGGCACAATGAGCTGCGCGACCTGCCACGACCCGGAAATGGCCTTTACAGACGGTCAGGCGCTTTCGCTTAGTTATCCCACGACAAAAAACTGGAGGAACGCCCCCACGGTAATCAACGCAGCTTTCTTTAAATTTTTGTTTTATGACGGAAGGGTCCAGACACTTGAGGACCAGGCGCTTTTCCCCATGATGTCGGCCTTTGAGATGAATCAGAATCTCGATTTTCTCGAAGAAGAAATAAGAGTTGTGCCCGAGTATGAAGCCGCATTCAAGAGAGTTTTTGGCGGAGGCGTTACCAGGGAACGGATCGCAATGGCTATCGCCGCCTTCGAACGCACCCTCATCTCCGTGAATTCTCCGCTAGACAAGTACCTGAGAGGCGACGACACCGCCTTGTCCTCGGAGGCAAAAAAAGGTCTTGATATCTTTACAGGAAAAGGAAATTGCGCCGACTGCCACCACGGGGTGAATCTGTCTGACGACAAGTTTTACGCGCTTAACGTACCCGAGAACCCGGAAACGCTTAAGGACCCGAGGTTTATAGCGACCATGCGGTTCGTTGCGAAGGTCTATCATTATGAGGATTACGTAAACCTGAGCGAAGATCCCGGGAGATATCTTATAACTAAGAAGAAGGAGGATTGGAAGGCCTTCAGGACACCCACACTGCGGGATATTTCGAAAACGGGCCCATACATGCATAACGGGGTCATGGCGACACTGGATGAAGTGATAGATTTCTTCGATCGCGGGGGCGGCGAAGGGAACACTGTTTTGAAACCACTGAATTTAACGAAGGAAGAAAAGAGTTCTCTCAAGACGTTCCTGGTCGGGGCGCTCTCAGGTGAGAACATCGTAATACAATATCCCGAAGTGCCGTAATCCTTATGGCGAGCGGAAGGTGTCCTCTAAGTAGAGGTTAAAATGGCGCAAAAAGGATTCCCGACTCTTTTCGCTTGTCCGCACCCGGCTGATTCGCCGCGGAGAACGGGAATGACAGGGCCAGGCTTTCGTCTCGTGATTTGTCTTTACGGCTTGTCCGGTCGTCCTCTTCTCCTCGGTCGCCCCGGCGACCTGCCCAGGCGAGAATCTTTCTTTGTTTTATCCCGTAACCGATTGACACGGTCAGAAGGATTACTCCTCCAGGTCGGCCTCAACGTCCAGAGCGATCTCGACCTCGTTTCCTACCATAACTCCCCCGCCTTCAAGGGGTACATTCCACATGACATTGAAGTCCTCGCGGTTGATCCTGGTCTGCGCTGAAAAGCCGATGGTCGTTTCTCCCCCGAAATCTTCCGGCACTTTAACCGGTCCGAAAAACTCAACGGAAAGAGTTGCCGGGTGCGTGATCCCGCGGATAGTTAAATCACCTTCAACCTTGCCCGTGTTGTCTCCCGTAATTTCGATTTTCGTGCTGCGGAAAGTAATTTCAGGAAATTTTTCAGCATCGAAGAAATCGGGGCTCAGCACGTGATCGTCCCGTTTCCTGATCCCCGTCGTAAGACTCGCGACCTCGATCGAGGCCGTTACGGAGGAATTTCCCGGCCTCTTCGGATCGAACTCGATCGTGCCGGTTACATTGTTAAACTGACCGCGCACATTCGCGACCATCAGGTGACGAATCGCAAATGCCGCTACTGAATGATCAGGGTCGATTATCCATTTCGCCATATATGCCTCCTGATTTACCTATAGAAAGCCCTATTGCCGTGGGGTGATGATATATACCTTATTGAGCGAACACGATTCAACAGTCCGTGAGTTTTCCTCGAGAAAAAAGAAAGTCTCCTAAAGGGGTTAATGAACATTTACATTCAAATTATACCGCCTCTCAGCAGGAAAACAAGCAGTGTGTAATAAGGCGGTCCTCTGCTGATGATTTGACTGTTTTGGATTTTTTTTAAAACAAATATGTTAGTGTAAAACTGAGTGTTATCGATCTCGAACAAAAACGGATTGCGCGAAACCGGTCTCGCTTTAAGGGAGAAATTATGGCCATACATCTGAACATACTGATGATAGAGGATTCCGAAGACGATGCCATGTTGACTATACTGGAAATGCAGCGGGGGGGATACGACCCTGTAGTCAGACGGGTCGAAACCGCTAAAGAGATGACCGATGCTGTGCAGAACGGGAAGTGGGATGTCGTGATATCGGATTATGTAATGCCCCGCTTCAGCGGGCTCGAGGCCCTGCAGATGCTTCAGAAAAGCGGAATAGATCTTCCTTTCATTATCGTGTCTGGAAAGATCGGCGAGGACGTTGCGGTGGATGCGATGAAAGCCGGCGCCCACGACTATATACTGAAAGACAATCTTGCGAGACTCGTCCCCGCAATCGACCGGGAATTGCGGGAAGCCGAGGTCAGATACCAGCGCAGGATGGCCGATGAGGCTCTCAAAAAAGCCTATGAGGAGCTGGAACTGAAAGTGCAGGAACGGACCGCAGAACTCCGCAAAGCCAACAAAGCGCTGGAGCTGGAAAACATGCAGAGAAAGCAGGCAGAGCAGGAGAGGGAAAAAGTCATAAGCGAGCTGAGGGATGCCCTCGCGGAAGTGAAAACCCTGAGCGGCCTGTTGCCTATCTGTGCCTCCTGCAAAAAAATACGCGACGATAAGGGTTACTGGAACCAGATCGAAGTATATATCCGCAAGCACTCCGGGGCCGAGTTCAGCCACGGGATTTGTCCCGATTGCGCAAGAAAGCTCTATCCGGAAATATTTAACACGTGACTATGGTTTAATGACAATAATCAGTATTCTATGATTTGTTGTATTCTCTGACATCCAATTTAAGTTTATTCATGTCATCCGTGTTTTTGTTTTCCCAGAAGAGATGGGAAAAAACGGTGTTATTCGTCAGTAGCGGGTCTGTATGTTCATGCAAGATCCCTCTTTTCCGGAGTAGATTCCAGTATTTGGTCCCCGGTATGGGAGAAAATTCATTGAGATGAATCTTTACGTCTAGTTCCTTGAGAAAATGGATGCTGTCCCTTACGGATTCGAGTCTCTGGTCCGGCAGGCCGTACATGAGGTAGACGCCTGTCTCTTTCTTTGAGAACCCGTTTTTCCTGAGTATCCTGACGGCCCTCTTAAGTTCTTCGTTCGTAACTTTCCCCCCCGTTTCTTTCTGAATTTCTCCATCTGAGGTTTCGAGGCCCAATCGCAGCGTCCTGAAACCGGCTATTCTCATGAGATGTGCCAGCTCGTCGTCGATGAACCGTGCATGAAGTCCGTTGGGGCAGTGAAACCGTAGACCCGGGCAGGAATTTATCTCTCTCAGGATAGGCTTTATATGATCATCAGAATGAAACAAAAGGGCGTCGTCGTAAAAGGCGATGTCGCGGACCCCACGGCCGTACAGTGTTCTTATTTCTTCAATCACCACGCCGGGGTCCATCTGGACAAAATCCTCATTTAAGAGGCCCGATGCGCAATAGGCGCATTCATAAGGACATCCCGTGCTGGTCAAAAGAGGAGCGAAAGGCCTTTGCGAATTGAGTCCAAGCTCATGCCAAGGTATCTCTTCCCTCTGCTTCTTCAACCTGAAGCCGAATGTCGAAAAGACAAAGAGAAGTCCGTCATTTACCGGTCCTCTGTACACGAAGTCCGCTCCGGAGAACCTGGCCGCGTGCTCATGCCAGAGTGTTGCATAAATGCCGCCGAGGACGACGGGTATTGCCCCGAAGATATCGCGTATCACCTCGATGGATTTTTGTACGCCGGGATACCAGTAGGACATGATCGACGTGATGAAGACCATGTCGAAAGAGGGGCCCCTGATCAGCATGTCCCTGAAGGTTTCTATGGGCATGCCGTATCTTCCGAAGCGCCTCGGGATTTTGCCCAGACAGGACGGTTTTTCCAGGACGGTTTTCGGATATTTTGCCGTCCCGAAGTCTTTCCTTTTTTTTAATGTATCCATGCAGTCCACATAAGAAAGATCCGCGTTACATCTGCTCAGGAACTCGGCGACTTTCAGTAGACCGAGCGGTCTGGCCCAGAGGTCCGCCGCAGCGAAGTCGTAGACCCATGGATTTATCAGAAGTATCCTCAATTCCAAACCAGCGCGATTGACAGAAGCATTTTGATCTGTTTTAAATATATAGCATCATGTCGAATGAATTGCTATTATTATAACGGACCCCGATAGCAAAGGGGCCGCTTTATTACCAAGGAGGCATTTATGAAGATAAGACCTTTGAACGATTGGGTGCTTCTCCGGGCCGGAGAGGCGGAAGAGAAGAGTTCGGGAGGGATAATCATCCCTGAAGTCGCCAAGGAAAAACCTCAGTGGGGGACTGTGGAGGCAGTCGGTCCGGGCAGGTATAAAACAGAGGAGGGCAGGGGAAAGAAGAAGGAAAAAAAGTTTGTTTCCACAGAAGTAAAAACGGGAGACAGGGTGCTTTATGAAAAATATATGGCAAAGGATTTCGAAGTCTCCGGGCAGAAGATACTGATGGTCAGGGAAGAGTACATCCTCGGCGTCTTTGAGTCTGCAAAGAACTCACTCCAGAAGAAGGGCCCGACCGCCGTCGAGAAGCAGAAGAAAGGTCCCACCGCTGTCGAAAAGGTAAAGAAGGGTCCGTCATCGCTCGAAAAAACCAGAAAAGCGGCCGCAAAACCAAAGCCTAAAAAATAATAAACCAGCAAGACCGCGGCGGGAGACAAACGTCTTCCGCTGCGTTTTCATTAGTCCCGATATCTACTATAATGAAAATATGAAAACTGTTGTGAAGTCGGTCATCGCGGTTGTTGCGGCCATTGTGGTTCTCTGGATCATTACGGGAGATAATTACGCGCAGCCTGAAGCATACAGGGTCTCCGACGGGAGTGTCATCGGTTTTTCAGAGCTGATCAAGGAAATCAGGAGCGCCGACGTGATCTTTGTGGGGGAATTTCACAATGACGAATACCACCACCGGCTGCAGCTCGATATCATCGAGGGGCTGGAAGAGACGGGTGTTCCCATGGCGGTCGGTTTCGAGATGTTTACGGCAAAAAGTCAGCAGGCCCTGGACCAATGGGTTGACGGAGAGCTTTCTCGTAAAAGTTTTGTCAAAATCTATTATGAGAACTGGAAATTACCATGGCCGCTCTACAAAAACATCTTTTTATATCTGAGAGACAAGAGAATACCGGCACTGGGGTTGAACATCCCCCAGAATATCGCGCAGAAAGTCGCGAGTTCGGGTTTTGCTTCGATGAGCGAAGATGAATTGAAACAACTGCCGCCCAGTATCAGTTGCAATGTCGATGAAGAATATATGCGGTTCATAGAAAGGGCCTACATGGCCCACGAGAAAAAGGACGGTCATTTCGTCTTCTTCTGTGAGGCCCAGCTTTTATGGGACAAGTCGATGGCGTGGCATCTCCTGAATTACCTCAAAGACCATCCGGACAGGACTGCGGTTGTACTTGCCGGGACCGGACATGCATGGAAACGCGGAATCCCAGAGCAGATAAAGGAGATGTCCGATGGGATAAAATACAAGGTTTTGCTTCCTGAGGTGCCTGATTATATCGATCCCCAGAACATCACGACGGACGATGCCGACTATATTCTTCGTGGAGGACGATAAAATCATGCGTACCGATATGAGCTTATCGCAGGTTTTTTCCTCCGGTCGAAGGTCCGGCGGCGGAGTCCGCCTTTGATTGACGGTCGGTAGTGAATTTTCTTAAGCCCTGCCTGCAGACCAATCAGATCAGATGCTATGACGCGGTGGGACGCGAAATCTCCTGCGAAAGAAGCGGTCAGGATGCCGAGTTCAGGCATGGTATTCCCTGGCCCTCCCGAAGGTTTGAGGTCGAGCGCGAAACAGTGTCGGACAGGCTAACGGGTCTGGAATGGACGAAGGACGGCAACATCGCCGAATTCCCAATGACCTGGCTGGACTCGCTCGATTATGTGGCGGAAATGAACCGCAGAGCCGCGTTCGGACATTCCGACTGGAGACTGCCGAACAGACGGGAGTTGCGGAGCCTCATGGATTATCAGACCGCCAGACCTTCGCTTACCGAAGGCCATCCCTTCAGGAACGTTTTTCGCGGCTGGTACTGGACATCCACTACAGCGGTGATTAATCCGGCCTATGCATGGTATGTTCATATGGATGGCGCCCGGATGTTTTACGGCGGGAAGGAGCAGTTTTATCTTGTCTGGCCGGTCCGGGGAGAAGGCAATGGTGTACTGCCTGCAACAGGTCAGAGACGCTGTTATGACCGGGTCGGGGAGACTGTTTCATGCGGGGGGACGGGACAGGATGGTGAATTTCGGATTGGGCGCACATGGCCCGAGCCGAGGTTCGACGTTTTTACCGACGCCGTCGTCGATAACCTGACCGGTCTTTGCTGGCTCAGAAGATGCGATCTGACCCTCGGCCCCGTCGCCTGGAACGACGCGCTGGAGGTGATTGCCGAACACCGTGACAGATCTCCCACTGATTTGAGCTGGCGTCTGCCTAATGTGAATGAACTCGAATCCCTGGTGGATTGCTCCGTGCACAGCCCCGCGCTGCCGGACGGCCATCCGTTTATCGACGTGAGAGACACTTACTGGTCCTCCACAACGAGTATCTTCGAGACCGACTGGGCATGGGCCCTGTATCTCAATAAAGGAGCCCTCGGTGTAGGACATAAACAGGCTGCGCGCTTTTATGTATGGATGGTATGCGACGCGGAGGACTCCGATGCCTTAAGATCTTTCCGGCTAAGATAACCACAACTGCCGCGCTCAAGGGGACTGTCCCTATTTACGGACACAGCGAAGCGAAGTCGTAGAATAGGGACTGTCCCCGTAGTGACGATGACGTATTTACGCACATGGCGAAGCGAAAGTTACCGTATCGTATACATGACAGGCTACGAACAGGGACTGTCCCCGTCGTTGGGGTCCCGTTCCACCTCGGTTGCGCAAGTTCAATTTCTGTGGTTGCAACCGCAAAAGAAGATTACTAATATGGAACTAGAAGATGTCGTGAAAGGAGCATAACCATGAAGGTATTCGTTACCGGAGCGACCGGTTATCTGGGGTTCAACATCGCGTCTGCTTTCAGGCGGGCGGGCCATCGGGTGTGGGGACTGATAAGAAATGAGGAAAAGGCCCCTGTTTTGGTCAGGAACGAGATTATACCGGTAAAGGGTTTCATGCAGGAACCCGGAAGTTATTCCTCTGTTGCCGCGGACTGTTCGGTCTTTGTCCACGTTGCCTCTGATTCTCAGGGAGACACGGCCGGACTCGATCTGAAGACTATCGATACCCTGATCGCCTCGGGCACGAAAGGGGCGACTCCAAAGGCCCTGATTTACACGAGCGGAGCCTGGGGCTATGGGAATACCGGACATGCGCTGGTGGATGAAACGGCGCCTCAGAACCCGGCCAGAATGGTCTCCTGGCGGCCCGGGCACGAACAGATAGTCCTGAATGCGAAAGAGGTGAAAGGGCTGGTAATAAGGCCCGGATGTGTATACGGCAGACAGGGAAGACTTACGAACATGTGGTTTGATAGCGCAGTGAATGAACAATCGCTCAAGATCGTAGGTGACGGCAATAACCGGTGGGCCATGGTCCACGTCGATGATCTTGCAGAAGGATATGTGGCTGCCGCTGAGAGCGGGATGTCCGGCGAAATATTCAACCTGAACGACCGATCGAGATCGACCGTTAGAGAGATGGCGGAAGCGGTAGCGAAGGTCGCCGGATACAAAGGAGAAATTAAGTGCATTCCGATTAAAGATGCATCCGCGACTATGGGAGATTTCGCCGAGGCGCTGGCACTGGACCAGAACGTCGATAATGGCAAAGCGGTCCGTTTGCTCGGCTGGTTTCCGAAACATACCGGTTTCGTAGATGAGATAAAAACCTATTTCGAGTCCTGGAAGTCGTCCCGGAATTAATAGTAATTTTCCGAAGAATGATTCCGGCAGGCTGAGCAAGGTTTGGATCACAGTGATCGATGCGATAATAAAAAAGGATCACCTCAATATTATCTTCGACAGGCTGAAAGGGCGCTTTCGCGTAATCGGCCCCAAAGTGGAAGACGGGACAATAGTTCTTTCCGAGATAGAATTCAGTGATATCCCGACCGGATACCGGGATTGCCAGGAGAGAGGGGTATACCGCCTGGAAGAAGGTGTGACCCATGAAGTATTTTCCTTTTCGGTCGGTCCTCAGTCCTTCAAGACATTCCTCAGTCCATCGGTGCAGGAGGTCTTTTCCTTCGAAAAATTGAAGAAAGGAATTGTCACAGAGGAAATCATCCGCAAGGACAAACCGCTCGCCTTTGTCGGAGTGAGGGCCTGCGATCTTGCCGCCCTGAAACTTCTGGATAAGGTTTTTCTCGAAGGACCGGTCGTCGATAAACAATATCGTGACCGGAGAAAGAATATCTTTGTCGTCGCGGTGAACTGCATTTATCCGGGGGGAAACTGTTTCTGCGACTCCATGGGAACGGGACCGGAGGTGAGCGAAGGGTTTGATATTGTGCTCACTGAACTCGCTGAACACTTTCTGGTCGAGACCGGAAGCGACGAGGGAGAGAAGATTTTCACGGAATTCGGATCAGTCGGAGCGGATGATTCGTGCCACAGGGAAAAAGATGCGCTTATCTGGCGCTGCAGGGAGTTGATGGGAAAATCCATGAAGACCGGCGACCTCCCTGATGTCATATACAGGAATATGGGGCACCCCCGGTGGCAGGAGATAGCCGAAAAAGACCTTGAATGCGGCAACTGTACGATGGTCTGTCCCACATGTTTTTGCAACTCGGCGTATGACACTGTCCCCGTTTCAGCGATCTCGGGAAATGCTCTGGAATTTTCCGGCGTCAGGATAAGGAAATGGGACTCGTGTTTTTCCCACAATTTCTCAAGAGTGCACGGCGGGAATTTCAGACCGTCGAGGAGGGCGCGGTACCGACACTGGATGACCCACAAGCTCGCGTATTGGATTGACCAGTTCGGCTCTCCCGGATGTGTCGGTTGCGGCAGGTGCATCACCTGGTGCCCGGTAGGGATCGATATTACCCGGGAACTGCAGGAGTTGAGACGTGTACGATAAGTCTGTCCCTTTTGAGGCGGAAATAAAGTGGATGAAGAAGGAAACAAGAGATACCGCGACGTACGCCTTCAGGATACGGGACAGCGTGGTCAGAAAAGCGTACCGCTTCGAGCCCGGACAGTTCAACATGATCTACGTCCCGGGAATAGGCGAATCCGCGATCTCAATAAGTTCCGGGACCATGGACCACGATCTGCTGCATACCGTCCGTGTTGCCGGAGATGTAACCACCGCAGTATCAAGGATGCGCCCCGGGGGTGTCGTCGGCTTAAGGGGGCCGTTCGGGAAGGGCTGGCCGCTTGAGGAAAGCGAGAGCAGGGATCTGATGATAATTGCCGGGGGCGTAGGGATAGCGCCATTGAGGTCCGTAATGAGACATATTTATCTCAGGAAAAAGAAATGCCCCGGCAGGGACATTATTATCTACGGGTCCAAGACTCCGAAAGACGTTATTTACAGAAATGAGTTCCCGAGATACCGTGACGTTTTTCAGGTGTTTCTCACCGTTGACAAGGCCGACCCCGAAGAACACTGGAAATGGGACGTGGGGCTCGTTACGCATACGCTTGACAAGGTTTCCTTCGACCCGCTCGGCACGACCGTCTTCCTTTGCGGCCCCGAGATCATGATGCAGGCGGCGATAAAGAAGCTTGTTAAGAAAGGTATGCCGGGCGAGAAGATATTCCTGTCCATGGAGAGGAATATGAATTGCGGTACGGGCATATGCGGCCATTGTTTTTTTGCGAACAAGTTTGTCTGCAAAGACGGCGCCGTTTTCAGATATACCGATGTCGAAGAATTCCTGGCGACAAGCGAGGCATGACATGAAGAAGCCGGGAATAGGGGTATTCAAGTTTACGTCCTGCGACGGCTGCCAGCTTTCCATTCTCAATCTCGAGGAGACACTATTAGATCTCCTCTCATTTTTCGACATCGTCTATTTCAGGGAGGTGGGCGACATGCCTCCCAGGAGCCAGTACGACATCGGGATTGTCGAGGGGTCCATTTCAACCAAACGGCAGAGAGAAGACATCCTTGAGATCAGGGAAAGGTCGAGATATCTGATGACCATCGGGGCGTGTGCGACGGCGGGGGGACTGCAGGCGCTGAGGAACTGGACGAATGTCGAGGACTACAAAAAAGTCGTCTATCCCCATCCCGAAATGGTGGATGCACTTTCCCTGTCGACGCCTATTTCGGACCATGTATACCTGGATTACGAATTGTGGGGCTGCCCCGTGAATAAGGAGACACTCTCCGAGACGCTGGTCTCGCTTCTGATCGGCAGGAAGCCGGGCATCCCGGAATATGCGCTGTGCATGGATTGCAAGATCGATGGGATCCCCTGCCTCCTTGTTTCCAGGGGAGAGCCCTGTTTGGGTCCCGTGACGCGCACCGGCTGCGGCGTCCTCTGCCCGTCGTCAGGCAGGCCCTGTTACGGATGCTTCGGTCCCAGAGAGGAGGCGAACATAGACTCGCTTGTGTCGCATTTTCTGGAAATGGGTTTATCCAGGAGGGAAACGGTCCACCTCCTGGACAAGATGAATACCTATGCATACAGGAAGGTCAGGATTGAAGAAGCTCATTAAGACGGACTATCTTTCCCGGGTCGAAGGGGAAGGAGGATTCGTTTTAGAGATCCGGGACGGAAAAGTCGTAGATCTGAGAGTGAATATCTTCGAAGCGCCGAGGTTTTTTGAGGCCTTTCTCAGGGACAGGCCTTTTCCTGACGTGATAGATTTTACGGCGAGGATCTGCGGGATATGTCCTGTGGCTTATCAGATGAGCTCGGTCCATGCCATTGAAAAGATCTTCGGGGTGGAAGTTACAGGGCCGGTCAGGGAATTAAGAAGGCTCATGTACTGCGGTGAGTGGATAGAGAGCCATGCCCTCCATGTTTATCTTCTTCATGGCCCCGATTTCTACGGTCTGGATAACGCCTGGGCCGATAGAAAATATGCAGAGATTGCCAGGAGGGGGATGCGGTTCAAGAGGCTTGGCAATGAAATCCTTAGGATCATCGGCGGAAGGCCGGTCCATCCAGTTTCAGTCCGGTCCGGAGGATTTTATAAAACGCCGCGCAAGGAGAGGCTTACAGTCCTGCTTCCGGAACTGGAAAGTGCATATGAAGAATCCCTTGAGGCAATTCAGTGGGCTTCGTCGCTTGCATCGGAAAAGCCGTCGGAGGGAATGAGATGGGAATGCGTCTCCCTGAGCCACCCTTCCGAGTACCCTCTGAATGAAGGCAGGATTATCTCAAATAAAGGGCTCGACATGACGGCCGGGGAATTTCTCTCTACAGTCAGCGAATTCCAGCGGGAATATTCCACGGCGCTCCATTCGGGTATCAGGAGAGAAAAGTCGGTGAGCCCCTACGTTGTGGGGCCTATATCGCGGCTGAACCTTAACCACGGGATGCTGCCGCCCGAGATCGGAAATTCAATGAAAAATGCGGGTGTTTCTCTTCCGATCAGGGACACGGGGATGGGGATCGTTGCGAGGTCCGCGGAAATTTCTTATGCGTTCTCGGAAGCATCAAGGATCATCAGGGAATACGTTGAGCCCGACAGACCCTTCGCCGAAGTCGAGCCCAAAAGCGGGGCTGCGGTATGGGCTACGGAAGCGCCCAGGGGGCTGCTTATCCATAAATATGAACTCGACGGGGAAGGATATGTGAAAGATTGCATGATTATTCCACCGACATCTCAGAATCTCGGTCACATGGAGTTGGAACTCCGCGCCTATGCAGAGCGCAACTCAGAAAAGCCTCGAGATTTACTAAAAAAGGAGATCGAAAAGATTATCCGAAACTACGACCCCTGCATTTCCTGTTCCGCGCATGTTCATGTGCTGTGAGAGACTCAATTACAATGTTTCCTGCAAACCGGGAAGCCCGAAAAATGCAGATATTGCCAAAAAATTTCTTTAACTCGATGAAATATTGAGATTATCCTTGAGTGTTTAGGGGATAAATATATACAAAATTCCATCCTGTGAAGGCGCGCTGAGGCATCGAAAAAGAA
>JBECKU010000051.1:0-7953 GCA_040235385.1 Candidatus Sulfobium sp.
TTTCAGCAGCTTTCCGAAGATCAGATCATGAAGAATGGATACATCGAGACCGGCCAGCACCGGAGGCAACTCGGAGAGATCCCCGCCCCTGTAGTTCAGTATATACCACGTTTCAGAATCGCCTTTATAGAAGCCGAGCACATGCTCCTGCCCGGCAAGTGCACTTTTTATATCGAAGTTTCCCGTTACTTCCTTTATGTCGAAGTGATCCGATAAAAGCTCCATAAAGTCGTCAGGAATATCCTTGACAAGCCTGTGTGTGGGAAGGATAGTCAGTCCTTCGTTTGCAGTATCAGCGAGAAACATCATAACGTAATCGTACGGGCGCGGCCCGCCGGAAAAGCCTTCTTTCTGCTGCATCTCTTTTTGATACTCGAGCGCGGTTTCATACCTGTGGTGCCCATCGGCGATATATATGGACCGGTTTGCAAGCTCTTCCTTAATGGACCGTATCTCCGCCGGGTCGGAGATTTCCCAGAGTCTGTGGACAGCGCCATCCATGTCCTTCGCCCCGATATACGGCTCTCTTGATGAGGTCCTGGCCAGAATTTCAGCCGTATTTTCTCCTCTGCCGCTGAAAAGGGAAAAGATCGGACTTATGTTAGCCTCGCAGATTCGCATAAGCTCCAGCCGGTCTTTTTTGGGCTTCGAGTGTGTACACTCATGCGGGTGGATATTCCCTTTTCCGAGTTCTTCAAGCCTGACGAGCCCGAGAAATCCTCTTAGGGTCTTCTCTTCATTATCAATTCTATACGATATCTCATAGGAATAAAAGCAGGGTTTCCGACTCCTCGTCAGGACCTGTTCATCGAGCCATTTCTCAAAATACCCTTTCGCCCTTGAGTATTTGTTTTCATTTCCGGCATCGGTCCCGAGTTCCTCTCCGAAATCGATTCTTACAATATTATAAGGACTCTTCTCATACAACTCATTCCGATACTCGGGCGTGATAATGTCATAGGGCGGGGCAAGCAGATCTTCGCCCGACGCCGGCGATAATTTCGGTATGTTATAGAGAACCCCCCTGAAAGGGATGACTTCAGCCACTCTTTAATCGCTCCGTCATTGAAAAGGATTGGGTATTTTAGCACGCAGTTTCTGAGGAATTCCAGCAAAGAAGCAGGTCTCCCGCGATCAGGTTAAAGCGGTCACATTTTGTCGTTCACGTTCTCCTCAGCGAATCCGCCCGTGTGCGGACAAGCCGGAATGACAGACAAAACCTCAAAACAAGAAAAGACTTTTGTGCCTGCGAGTCAGCTTCGGCATTAACACAATCGCGGCAAGGTTATTTCTTTAAGAAACAAGGTCGCTGTTGACCTTGATTTTCATCTCCTTTTTCAGTCCTTCGACATAGGCCTTCAGGGCGTTGTTGACGGTCTCCTTCTTCATCGCCTCCCGGATAGCCTTCATCGTCTGTTCGTCTGCGGATACCTTGCTCAACTCGTCTTCGGGAACTTCGACCGACTCTGTCACGAGACGGCTCATTTTTTCTATGATGAGTTCCTGTCTCCTTGCGGCTTCATAAGCTTCAGGCGTAAGCCTCATCAACCTCAATCTGTTCTTATACACTTCGCTGCTGAAGGCCCCGTTTTGCATGAATGCAGGCTCGTTCCTGATCGCATCATTCAACTCCTCATCGCTCACCGTGATCCCGTTCTGCTTCGCTGCGATGAGCATCACCCTGCTGTCGATCAGAGAATTCAGAACGGCCTCCTTGAGGTTGAGCTTGTTCTGCATATCCTCGTCGAACTTTTCCTTATACAGGTCCCGATAAAATTTGAAAGTCCGGTCATAGGTCCTCCAGTAGTCCTCGGCGGTTATCTTGTACTGGCCCACCTCTGCAACAACCCCCCCTTTGCCGGAGTCTCCGACCCTGCCAACGCCCCAGAAAATAAATGAAAGTATGACTATAAAAAATAGCACATAGAAATATTTCGCATTTTGCCGCATCGACTTGAGCACTTTTCAGTACCTCCTTTGAAAATAATCATTCAGTATATCTTTATGGTCGAAAGCGATATCAGCGGGCAAGTTCCCTGAAGAAAATATTTCGAGCTTCGCCGCGTCATCGCCCGCCCTCGCTTCGCCCGAAGCCGCGGCGACGAAGACCGTAGTTATCGTGTGCATTCTCGGGTCTCTCCCCGGGTCCGAATAAGTATGGAACTGTCTCAGAAGCTTTACCCTCAATCCGGTTTCCTCCAGGGCTTCACGGACAGCGGCATACTCCAGACTCTCGCCGTAATCTACGAACCCCCCGGGAAGCGCCCATCCTTGCGGAGGGTTCTTTCTCTTTATCAATACTATCCCTTCTCCGTATTCGACAATGATATCTACTGTCGGGACCGGGTTCCTCCGTTTATTGCTGGTTTTCAAATCGTATATCTATTTCCCGCTCCGGGACGATAGTCGAGACGGCATGTTTGTATATAAGCTGCTGACCCACGTCTTTCAACAGAATGACGAAATTATCGAAACCTTTTATCATTCCCTTCAACCGTACCCCGTTGGTGAGATAAATAACAACGGGTATCTTGTCTTTTCTCAATTGATTGAGATAATTGTCCTGCAGGCTCTGGCTCCTCGTATTCGTCATCCCCTGCCCCCCTCTCTCTCGTTGAGTGATTTTATTTAACATAAATTATTTTTATTCTTTATTCAAGCTATCTTCGGTTCGGTAATCTATTATACATTACTTGGTTTCATCATTTCGAAGTAACTACTCGGGACCGCGAAAAAAAATCTCACACGAAGGCACGAAGCGCACAAAGGAGAAGACAAAAAGCTTTTTTTTTGTTTTAATTGAGGATCTAAAGTTTTTCTTTGTGCCTTTGAGGCTTTGTGTGGGACAGTCCTAAGCAGTTACATTTCGAAAAGATCCGGACAGATCTCCGTGAGAGTCGTTTTTATCGCGCGGAATACATCTTCGTCATCGCTGATTACTGTTATATCGACCCATCTGATTACTCCTTCCTTTCTGAACCAGGTAAACTGCCTTTTGGCATATCGTCTCGTGTTTCTCTTCACCAGCCGGATTGCGGCCTCGATCGGGATCTCACCTTTCAGGAAAGCCGTGAACTCCTTGTATCCGATCGCCTGCAAAGGGGTCCGGTCCGGTCCGGACTTCATCAGATTCCTAACTTCTTTTTCCAGCCCGGACCCGATCATCTGATCGACCCGTTCTTCTATGATCCTGTATAATTCTTTTCTCTCCCGTGTCAAACCTATTTTAATAAATCTACAGGGCAAAGGTTTGGTGAACTTTTTCTGCAAAAGAGATATCTTTTCATTGCTCTTTAGACAAACCTCAAGGGCCCTCACAATTCTCCGGGTGTCGTGCCGCTCGATCCTCCCGCCGGCTTCGGCGTCTATTTCTTTCAAATATTCATGGAGGGAGCCGCTTTTTTCTCCTTCCATGTCAAGGAGTTCTTCCCTGAGTCCCCAATCGGCCGACGGCCCGCTGAAAATTCCCCTGGTAATCGCTTTGATATAGAGTCCCGTTCCTCCCACAATAATCGGGATCCTGCCCTTTCGATGCAAGTCGTCTATGATCGGTATTACCCGTTCCAGGTACTGTCCGGCACTGAAAGGTTCCGAAGGATCGATAATATCGATCATATGGTGCCTCACTATAGCTCTTTCCTTCGGTGAAGGTTTCGCCGTCCCGACATCCATGCCCCTATATACCTGCATTGAATCGGAGCTGACTATCTCCGTATCGAGCATCTTTGCCAGCAGAATCGCCGCGCCGGTTTTGCCTACACCGGTCGGCCCAAGCAGAATGATGACTTTTTTCATTTTCTCTTAAACAGTTTCTTGAGGTCGTCCAGCGAGAAAAAGACCCTGGTAGGCCTTCCGTGCGGACACTGATCTGGATGTTCGGTCTTCTCCAGATCGGCCAGGAGACGCGACAATTCTTCCTGGTTCAGCACTTCTTTCCCTCTGACGGAACTGTGGCACGCGATCCTTGCGGCGAGGGCTTCTTTAAGGGGCCGACCGGGGCTGTCGCCTTCCAGGATGGCCGAGGCTGCATCCGAGAGAATCCCCCTGATGTCGGAATCTTCAAGAACAAGAGGAAGGGCCCGAACAACTACTGTATCATGGCCGAAATCGTCGACCTCGATCCCGAATTCGCCGAGAAGAGGTTTGTTTTCGAGTATCACAATGCATTCCTTGTGAGAGAGCTTTACGGGCCTCGGAAAAAGAAGTTGATGGGAATCGAGCCGTATGTCCTTCACGAATTTCTCATAAAGTATCCTCTCATGAGCGGCATGATGATCTATGACTGTCAGCCCCCCTCTGCCGGAGACGGCAATAAAGGTCTCACCGAGGTAAATAAAGGGCAGCACCGGCCTGTAGCCGAGATCGGCAATTTCAGATACAATAGTATCTTCAGATAAAACCGGTGAAGGGGCGTATTTGTATGGTTCCGCCCGCGCCGGTGCAACAACAGCCCCGGGGTTTTCGATAAAGGTCGACGTGAAGTCGGTTCTTTCCGCCCTGATCGCATCTCTCATATGTCCATAGATGAACCTGTAGACCTTTTCTTTCTGCGCAAATCTTACTTCTCGTTTCGTGGGATGCGTATTGAAATCAACTTCAGAGGGACTAATATCAAAGAAAAGAAAAATAACCGGATGCCTGTCCCCGGGACGAATGCCGTCGTAGGCCCTGTACAGCGCGGCGCCGACAGTCTGATCTTTTACAGGCCTCCCGTTAATGAAGATGAACTGATGCGACCTGCTGTTTCTGAAATTCACGGTTTTAGAGACGAAGGCATGCAGCTTCATGTCGCCCCGGTCAGAGCTGAGCTCTATAAGTCCGTCGATGAACTCCTGTCCGTAAACCTGCATGATCCTTTCTTTGTACCCCGAGGCCCTGGGGATGAGCATCTTTTCTTTATTGTCGACCAGGAGAGTAAACGCTATTTCGTAATGAGCAATCGCTTCTTTCGTCACTATATCTATAACATGGAAAAGCTCGGTACCGATGGTCTTCAGAAATTTCTTCCTGGCGGGCGTATTGAAAAAGATGTCACTGACGCTGAGCGAGGTACCGGTGCCAACAGAATCTTTTACATTTTTTATCTCGCCTGCCTCGATTTCCAACGATGTCCCCGGTTCCGATCCCGCAACTCCGGTGATGAGTTTCATTCTCGATACCGAGGCTATTGAGGGAAGAGCTTCTCCCCTAAATCCAAGTGTCCTGATGTCAAAAAGCCCCTCTTCATCTAATAATTTACTCGTGGCATGCCTCTCGAAACATCTCAGAGCGTCCTCCCTGTCCATCCCACAGCCGTCATCGGAAACCCTTATTAAGCGCTTTCCTCCGTATAAGACTTCGATCTTTATGTCGGAGCTGCCGGCATCGATCGAATTTTCGATCAGTTCCTTGACGACCGAGGCGGGTCTTTCGATGACTTCTCCCGCCGCTATCTTGTTCCGCAGGTCGGGAGGAAGAATTCTAATGCGAGGCATGGTTAATTTTAATGATAAATAAGGGGATTTCGCAAGGACAGCAAAGCGGAGCCAAAAAAGAATTTCACCGCAGAGGCACGGAGGCACAAAGAAGACTTAAAACAGGCTTCCTCTGTGTCCCGGTGTCTCTGTGGTTGATTTATCTTCTCATTTTGTTAAAAGATTTGTATTCTAAATCATGGAGAATAATCTTAATCAAGCTGCTTCATGAGGTTTTCCGAGACTTCTCCGATCGGCGGTTTGCCGTCCACGGCGATGAATTTCGGTCCTTTTACGTTCTTGAAATAATTCACGGCCGCCATCGTCCCGTTCTTCTCATCATAATAAATGTCGTGTCTTTTGCCGATGGCCGCTTCATCCTGGTCGTCGGCTCTTGTCTTCAGGTCGCCTCCGCACACACGGCATACGAGCTTCCCGTCTTTTTCCACAGGTTTGATCGCATCAATATAAACATGGTTCGGGTGGTTGTTGTCGTTGACGCAGAGCCTCCTGCCCATGATCCGCTCCTTTGCGGTCTGCCTGTCAAGAGAGATCTCTATCACGTAGTTAAGCGCGATGTTTGCGTCCTGGAGTGCCTTGTGAAGGGTCTCAGCCTGGACCAGGTTACGGGGAAACCCGTCCAAAAGCCAGCCCTTTTTACAGTCGTCCTCTTTCAGTCTGTCGAGGATCATGGGGATGGTGATGTCATCCGGGACGAGATCTCCCCTGTCAATATATTCTTTTGCCTTTTTCCCAAGTTCGGTGCCGCCGCTTATGTTCTTCCTGAATATCGCGCCGGACTCCACATGAGTAATGCCGTACTTCTTCTGAAGAATCGCCCCCTGGGTCCCCTTGCCGCTGCCGTTCGGACCGAAAATTAAGATGTTCATTCTCTCTCCTTTCAATGCTTATTTTGATCTTCAAAAAGAAGACATGATAATACCGCTAGAAATATAACAAATTAAGACATTTTTTTCGAGCTATTAATCCGAAAAACAGGAAATAACCACAGAGGCGCTGAGACACGAAGAAAATATTTTTAAGTCTTCTCTATGTCTCCGTGTCTCTGCGGTTACAACTTGGTGCAGAGCTTCGTCGGTTAGGTTTACAGAGAATCGGCAGAAGGAATCAATCAATTTGGCTCGTGAAAAGAAACTGCCCCGTCTTCGTCGAGCCTGATGTGATACTTCCCCATAATATGATAATGCCTTATCCTGATAAGCTCGAGGAACATCTTAAGAGGGTCCTTAAGCAACCTCACCCTGGAACTTGGAGAGTTCAGCCATTTTACGGGGACTTCAGCTATCTTGTATCCCTCTTTCACGGCGAGAAACAGGATTTCGACGTCGTGGGCAAAACCGGGTATGAGACTTTTTGAGAAAAGTCTTCTGGCGACATCCCCGTGAAACAGCTTGAACCCGCATTGCGTATCTCTGATGCCCTTCATAACAAGAACTCTCACAAAGCCGTTGAATATCTTGCCCATTCTCTCCCTGTACCAGGGCTGACGAACGACGATATCCGACTGGCTGAGCCCCCGGGAGCCGATCGCGATATCGAAGCCCCGCCTGAGATAAGATAAGAGTTTTTCAACCTCCTCGACAGGCGTAGACAAATCCGCGTCGCAGGTCAGCACAAGTGCTCCCCTGGCTGAGCCAATCCCCCGCTTGATAGCACCACCCTTTCCTGCATTGTCGGATAGCCTGATCAGATGGATATTTCTTAATCTCCCGCCGAGATCATTCACAACTAAAGCCGTATTGTCAGTGCTTCCGTCATCCACGACAATTATCTCGAAGTCGCTCCCTTTTTCTTTAAAGTATTCGTGAATCCTCTCGAGAGTGGGGATGATCCTCGACTCTTCATTATATGCCGGCACGATAACGGAAACAGATTCTCTCATCTACATCTCCACGAAATAGTTATCCCATGCCATGGCGATGCTTTTCTTTGTCAATTCCGGGGGATGATTATAGTAATGGGCATCGTCTATTATATGGTCAATAAGGTCCCGGGGATGGCAGGCGTTCAACTTCACACCCGAGCGCCGATAAAATTCTTTCATCAAATAATCAAAAATCTCTTTCCGGAATTCCAGCCCGTTCAAGGCACATACTTTTCTGAAAATCGCCTCATATTCTTCGGGGGAAGGATGGTCGATCTTGATCTTGTACCTGATCCTTCTGAGGAATGCGTCATCCACAAGGTCTTTGGGGTCAAGATTGGTGGCGAATATTACAAGCTGGTCGAAAGGAATATGAAATTTCATCCCGGTATGAATAGTCATGAAATCTGTCCGACGTTCGAGAGGCACGATCCACCTGTTCAGGAGGCTCTGGGCACTCACCTGCTGCCTGCCGAAGTCATCGACAATAAAAAGACCATTGTTCGCCTTCATTTGGAGCGGCGCTTCATAGAATTTCGAAATGGGATTGAATTCAAGATCGAGCATCTTCAGGGAGAGTTCACCGCCCGCCATAATAACCGGCCTCTTTATCAT
>JBECKU010000353.1:0-2996 GCA_040235385.1 Candidatus Sulfobium sp.
GGGCTGCTGATCCGCGATTGGCACGAGTTCGGGTTTGACTACGACCGCACGCTGATGGCCTGGTGGGCGAACTTCAACCGCGCCTGGCCCACGCTGCGTCCAAAATACAGCCAGCGATTTTACCGCATGTGGAAATATTACCTGCACGCCTGCGCCGCGAGCTTTCGCGCCGGACAGACCCAGTTGTGGCAAATCGTACTGACCCGGCGTGGCGGATACCCCGACTACCGCTCGATCCGCCCCTGGGTCGCAAGCCCGAAAGACGCCGCTGGCGACAACGTCGTCACTCTTTGACACCATTGCGCTGCCCGGTGGCAGAAGTACAGTCACCGCTCCCCGCCCATAATCGTTCAAACACCCGGCTTCAGATACAGAACACCCAGCGGCGGCAGTGTTAGACAAAGCGAATCGCATCTACCCTGCGCCGGTACCGATGCGCTGTCCACACCACCTGCATTACCGACGCCCGAACCGCCGTAGCAGTCGGCGTCGCTGTTGAGTACTTCCCGCCAGCGGCCGCCGTGTGGCACACCCACGATGTAATTCTCACGCGGCACCGGAGTGAAATTACATACCACCAGCACCATGTCGTTCGGATCGCTCCCTTTGCGAATGAACGTGATTACGCTGTTTACCGCGTCGTGAGAATCCACCCATTCGAAGCCCTTGTCACTGAAGTCCAACTGGTGCATGGCAAGCTGCTCGCGATAGAAACGGTTCAGATCCCGCACCCATGTTTGTACTCCCCGGTGAGCGGGGTTGTCCAGCAGGTGCCAGTCCAGGCTGCTGTCATGATTCCACTCATTCCACTGCCCGAATTCGCCACCCATGAACAACAGTTTCTTGCCGGGGTGAGCATACATGTACCCGAACACCAGCCTGAGGCTGGCCATTCTTTGCCAGGCGTCGCCGGGCAGTTTGTTCAGCAGGGAGCCCTTGCCATAGACCACCTCGTCATGGGACAGCGGTAGTACATAATTCTCACTGAAGGCATACCAGACACTGAAAGTGAGCTTATCGTGGTGATATTTACGATGTATGGGGTCTTGCGACATATACTCCAGCGTGTCGTGCATCCAGCCCATTTTCCACTTCATACCGAAACCCAGCCCGCCGACATACGTCGGCCTCGAGACCATGGGCCAGGCACTGGAATCTTCGGCAATGGTCTGCACATCGGGAAATTCGCGATAAATGGACTCGTTCAGCTCGCGCAGGAATTCAACAGCATACACGTCTTCGTTGCCGCCGTACTGGTTAGGGATCCACTCGCCCGGTCGTCTGCCGTAGTCCAGATACAGCATGGAAGCCACGGCGTCCACCCTCAAGCCGTCCAGGTGATATTTGTCCAGCCAGAAAATGGCGCTGCTGATTAGTATAGAGCGCACCTCATGACGACCGTAATTATAGATATAACTGTTCCATTCGGGATGATAGCCGCGCCTGGGATCGGCGTGCTCGAACAGATGGGTACCGTCGAAATACACCAGACCGTGCTCATCGTCGGGAAAATGCGATGGCACCCAGTCCAGGATGACACCGGTATGATTTTGATGCAGCTGGTCTACGAGGTACATAAAGTCCTGGGGATCGCCATAGCGGGCCGTGGGTGCGAACAGCCCCGTGGCCTGGTAGCCCCAGGAACCGTAAAACGGATGTTCCATTAGCGGCATGCACTCTATATGCGTAAAACCCATGTGGCCTGTATAGCCGCGCAGCTGGTCCCCCAGCTCCCGGTAAGTCAGACAACGATTATTCTCATCGGGCACACGCCGCCAGGAGCCGGCGTGCAATTCGTAAATGCTCCAGGGTGCGTCGAGACCGTTGTGCCGGGCTCGGGTGCGCATCCAGTCAGTGTCGCCCCAGGCGTAGTCAAGGTCCCACACCATCGATGCCGTATCGGGTGGCCGTTGCCAGTGAAAGGCAAAGGGATCACCTTTGGCGACCTCATAGTCGCGATGGCGAGAGGCAATAAAATATTTGTAGAATGCGCCATTGCCGAGACCGCCAACAAACCCTTCCCAGATGCCAGAGCCGTCATCGCGCAGGCGTAATGGGCAGTCGTGCGGGGTCCAGTCGTTGAAATCGCCCATCACGGAGACTGACCGGGCGTTTGGCGCCCACACTGCAAACAAGACTCCCATTTCGTCCTGTCGCTGGTGCAGGTGCGCACCGAGTTTGTCGTACAGGCGGTAATGCTTACCCTGCCTGAACAGGTAAATATCGTGGTCGGTCAGCAGACTGACGTCATGGCGCACCGATGAACCGATTACGGCCTTACCCGGCATGAGCGTCTTTCCTGAACTGACTGTTGTTTGAGTTGCCTCCTGAACATGCGAATCTCCGTCGCACGGGACTGCGGGCCAACGATGGCCACCACAGGCTGGTGCTCGAGCCTGGCGGCGCGGGACAAACGCCAACCTCGCCCGTGAACCTGGCGTGTGCGCAGGCCATGAAGGCTGCCATTTCCTGGTGCGCCTGTATGAAAGTCAGGTCCTCGCCCTAGGCACGCCCAAAGGCGCCCATGATCCCGTTGATGCCGTCACCTGGATAACCATAGATGCGTTCGACACCCCGGTTCTTGAGCCGCTGAAGTAAGACTTCCGCTGTCGTTTCACTCATGACAAGGCCTCCCGTTGCCTCAGTTCACAGATCCCGTTCAGAAATTCCCGATATCTCCGCTCCACCGGCTGTAGCCTCAGCCTGCTGCAGCGTCAGTGCCGCGCTGATGTAGGACAGATGGGTCAGGCCCTGCGGGAAATTCGACCACAATAGCTGGCGCTGCGGATCGTACTGCTCGGAAAACAGTCCAAGATCATTCGCTGTCTGTGCGGCGCGCTGAAATATCGCCCGCGCTTCGGCCTGACGACGCTGGCAGGCAAGACACTCCACGAGCCAGAACGAACAGGCGAGAAACGCGCCTTCTGTCCCCGGCAAACCGTCCGGCGAGTCATAGCGTCGCAACAGTCCGTCCACAGCCAGCCCCTGATGGATCG
>JBECKU010000098.1:0-17661 GCA_040235385.1 Candidatus Sulfobium sp.
GGTATATAACAAGAATCCTACCTCTCAACAATCATTGCGAGGGCGTTTCCGCCGCCTAGGCAAAGGGTTGCAAGTCCTCTTTTAAGACCCTTTTCCTTTAACGCATAAAGGAGGGTAACAAGAATCCGCGCGCCGCTGCATCCTATGGGATGACCCATGGCTACAGCGCCTCCATTAACATTCATCTTCTTTTCAGGGATTCCGAGTTCCCTCCCCACGACAATAGAAGCGGTGGAATAAGCTTCGTTGTGTTCCAAGAGATCGATGTCCGAAATCGCGAAGCCCGTTTTCTTCAGCAGGCTCCGCACCGTGGGGATCGGCGCTTCCATTACGTCCTCGGGTCTCGTTCCCCCTATCGAATAATCGACTATCCTGGCGAGAGGCCCGATCCCCATCTCTTTGGCCTTTTTTGCAGAAGTTATCACGAGGGCGGCCGCGCCGTCGCTTATTTTTGAGACATTCCCTGCGGTGAGGATGCCGCCCTCCTTGAAGAAAGGCCGGAGTCCGGCAAGTTTCTCCAGCGACGTATCTTCGCGAACGCATTCGTCTCTCTCGACAGACCCGCCATTGGTTTCTACCGGAATTATCTCCTCTTTAAATCGTCCCTCCCTAATTGCGGACGCGGCTTTCTGATGGCTTTTCAGGCTGAATTCGTCGGCTTCCGCCCTTGTAATCCCATACTTTTCCGCGACCCTTTCCCCTGTCATTGCCATATGAAAATCGTTAAATGCATCCCAAAGCCCGTCGTGGAGCATTGCGTCGGTGACCGCAGAATCACCCAATCTCATCCCCCATCTCAGACTTCCGATAAGATGCGGGGCGGCGCTCATGTTCTCCATCCCCCCGGCAACGATGATGTCCGCGTCGCCGGCTTTTATCGCTTGAGCAGCGAGCATAACGGCTTTAAGACCCGAGCCGCATACCTTGTTCACGGTATAGGAACCTATATCAACGGGAAGCCCGGCGAAGACAGCCGCCTGTCGGGCAGGGTTCTGGCCGAGGCCCGCGGTGATAACATTGCCCATTATGACCTCGTCTACGGCATCAAGAGGAACACCCGCCCTCCGGAGCGCTTCGCCGACTACCAACGAACCCAGTCTCGGCGCGGAGGTATCTTTGAAGGCGTGGCCAAACCGCCCTACGACTGTCCTTACACCGCCTGCAATAACGACTTCTTCAGCCATTACGTCTCCTGAACGGGCATATATATTTGACGGAATGATCTAAAACCTTAACGTTGCCTTCAATCTTTTCGGATTTAGCAGGAGATCAAGCGCATCGGAGGCGGAGGTTACCAGGATATCGGCCGAACTGATTGCATCGACGGAGCAGCCTTCCGCCAGGCAGACCGCTACCCCTATCTTTACCGCCTTCAACATTCTTCTGTCATTCGTTCCGTTGCCGAAAGCGATAACGCTGCCCGCACCGATTTTTTTCACATAATCCTCTTTCTTGACGTCGTGATTGGCACCCTTGAGGATATGGATCTCGCAGTCGACACCCTCCAGTTCCGATCCGGCCGTTCCGAATGTGTCGGCCGTCAGAATATGGATTTTCAGAAATTTGGAAATCCTGTTTAATCGGTCCTTAATCCCCGGGACAATCTTCCCGTTGACGGAGAGTGTCCCCGTATAATCCGAGACCAGATGCCCCAGTCGTATCGAGCCGAAGCCCGGTATGTCGATCTCAAACATAAGCCCTCCGGACAGGGAAACATATTTGGCGGGTCCCCGAAAGAGAAGAGATTGAATGGCGGCGCTGATTCATCATTTGTCTTCTTGTCCCAGCAGTTCCATGGCTGTATCGAGTAATCTGTAAGCCTGTTCGATCTCGTCGAAAGACTTGTATACCCAACTGCTTCCCCAGTAGAAATTATCGCTTGTCTCCGCTGCGAGAATGTGGTCGTATGCCTCGATAATAAGATGGCGCACTTCTTCAGGATTTTCCGCGTATTCCTTCCTCCGGTCAAAGGCCTCTTTCACCTTCCGGTAATATGCGCTTGCATTCCCGATCTCATCGAAGCCTTTTTTCTGAAGGAGAGAACCGGTCCATTGCGTGAAATCTCCACCCCAGTGATGCCCTGTGTTCCAAGCCCCACGATGGACTTCGACCTCCTCGGTGGGGGGAAAACGGTCGAGATACTTACTGATATGGATGGGGGTGAACCCTAGCGTTCCCTCACGGTATCTGTTAAGGATCGTATGAAAGAAATATCCCCAAAAACCGCTCTCGATATTGCTTGTCCTGAACCACCCGCCGTTTTCGCCGTCGGTCCAGGTAGTAACCAGCGCGGGAAAATCGCAGAATTTCGTCCGCTCGTAAAGCTCGTGCTGAAACCAGCCGGGATCGAGGCCTGACTCCTGGGCATCCGACAATTCCCTGTCGCGGGGGACGACTATAATCTCATCTCCTCCGTAGCGTGCTATAAAAGGACGATAGCGACGTTCTTCCCACCGCATCTCTCTCCTGGGCTTGACATACCAGGAATCGACGAGGACATATCTGAAGCCATGTCGTTTCAGCATCGGGATCATTTCCATGGAGAACCCCATTTCAGGCGGCCAGAACCCCTGAAAAGTCTCCTGTCCCAGTAAATGCTTCCCCAGCCCGATCCACCAGGAGGTCTGTGTATCCCAGTCGGAAGAAGGAATGAGAGGGTAGACAGGATGGTACAAACCCGTTCCGACGAACTCTATTCCCGACCGTCTGTACCTGTTGAGGAAGTCTTCGATATCGACCACGTCATGAAATGTCTCCCTGACTGCAGGGTCCTCGAGTTGCTTCAGGAGTGTACCGGAAAAGCTCATATGCAATCTGGCAATGTCTTCGTATCCTTCCAGCATTCTTGTCGGCCGGTCGTAACACCACAGTATCTGCCTCGCTTCCCATCTTTCACTGGAGTTGTGGACCGCAAGGAGATTGCCGAGGGGCTGGTGCATATTGAGTCCAAGGGCATGATAAATTTCAGCCACGGCCATTTCTCCTTTGTGTTTTCTTCTCACGAGTGAGAATATTTTCCGATGCGAGAGGATAGCTATAAAAAATGGTATCACAATCGCACGGGGAGTACAATTTCGTGAGCGCTTCCGTCGAGCAGTAAAAAGGCTGATCCGGGATTTACTGGAAAGAAAAATCCGCAGCATGCAAAAAATGGTCCAATGTGATCTGAATTACAAACATTTTTTTGCGGGCGTAGTATCCTCTAATCCATGAGTTAGGTGAAGAGAGGGGTATCGTGGCGGCCTGAGAAATTTAAGTCTCACGCCGTCATGATAGTTTCACTGCGTTAACGATAAGAAGAATGTGAGGGATATTCATGAGAGACATCGGTATTTTGGAAGAAGAAATAGTACAGGAAGGAAATTTCGGACCGGGTTTTCTTTACGGCGCTGAGAGATCGCATTGTCCTGATTTTTATCACGAAGATTCCGATGATGATCGGGAGAATACGGCAGAGGCCGGGAATGAAGAAAACGACAACCTTGAAGAGGTCTTACTGCAAGAAGAGAGAGAAAAGGGAGAACATTGGAAAGAAGACCTTGTGCAGGCCTATTTCTGCTCAATGGGAAATATCACTATCCTGACCCGGGAGCAGGAGGCCGCTCTCGCCAAGAAAATAGTGGAAGGACAGCGGGTCATACATGAAATAGTTACGCCCATGCCGGTCTATAAGGAAATTGAAAAAAGTGTAGTAGTGCGGGAAGGACAGGAGGAGGAAAAAAAATATGAGACCGTGGACAGGACCCTTTCGTACCTTGACTCCCTGGTGGAGAAGATTGAAATAAATCTGCAGGAAATCTCTCAATATGGGTCGGCAAGGGGATTGCAGAAATTTATTCGGGAAAGGAAGAAGAAGGGGGCCAACACGGACAAGCTGAGTGCTCTCGAAAAAAGGATCGAAGATGACTGCGGCCGTGTAGGGACTGAATTGGGTATGACGGTCTTCGAATTGAGGAAAAGATGGAAACTTGTGCAAAAGGCGAGGGCTGAGGTAAAAGCATCGTCCGAGGAACTTATCGTAAGGAATCTGAGGCTTGTGATAAATATCGCAAAAGGGTATCTGGGAAGGGGGCTGCCTTTTCTCGATCTGATCCAGGAAGGAAATATAGGCCTCATGAGAGCGGTGAGGAGATTTAAATATGAAAAGGGATTCAAGTTCAGTACGTATGCCACATGGTGGATAAAACAGTCGATTCCCCGGGCGATATTCGATCAGACCAAGACTATCAGGGTGCCCGTTCATATCATGGAATATTACAATAAAATCGTGACAGCATCCCGTGATTTAACCGATCGTCTCGGGAAGGAACCGTCCAATGACGAGATTGCCGTCAGGCTGGGAGTTCCGGTAAAGAAGATCGAGGAGATCCTCAGGGCCATACAGGACCCTGTAGCTCTTCAGACGCCGGTCGGAGACCAGGGCTCATTGCTTGAAGATTTCATCGGGGACCATAGCAGTCCTTCACCGCAGGACGACCTCGAAATGAAGGAAACTTCGAATTATATACTAATGGTCCTGAAAACCCTGAGCTCAAAAGAAGAGAAAGTCATTCGAATGAGATTCGGCATCGGGGTTGACAGAAATTATACCCTCGAAGAGGTAGGGAGACATCTTTCTCTTACACGCGAACGGGTACGGCAGATAGAGGTGAAGGCGCTTAGAAAACTCAAACACCCCAGGAGGCTGCGGGTTTTAAGGGCGATCAACGCCGCCTGACATTCCTTTAACATCTGACATAACTTCAATCGCACCATTCATTCCCAATGTGGAGTGGAAAGGCTTGTCGCAATAAAACGGGTATAGTCCCGGTTCGCCCAGCCTTAATTCCACCGAGACTCTTTCATTCGGAGGAAGGGCGACGTTTTGAAGGACCTTCCCGCCTGGATCTTTGATCGTGAAGTTATGCCCGGTGCCTGAAATGTTTTCAACGTTCAGCAGGATCTCTTTTCCGCGAGGAACTCTTATATGGCCCGGGACGAATTCAAAGTTGCCCGCTTTGATGTCTAATGTCAACTGCTCATCCGTATGATCTATAGTGAGGACCGGCTGTCTGCTCGCGCACGAGGATATCGGAAAAAAATCGCAAGAAAAGAAACGGCCGGGAAAGTCCTTTTTTCACAAGGCCGACACCCCTTTCATGTTTCAAGCCGGGCTTACGACGACTTGACCGCAACCAGCAAAAGACCGAGCTGCTTCTCGGTATCGGTTATTAAGTCGAGATCTTCCTTCGTCAGTTCCGCGGGATTGATCTCGTGGCAGTTGAAAGCCAGGACGGTCTTGCCGATCTTTTTCTCCATCGCCCTGACAGCGTCGATCTTGTCCTGATCCAGTGGTGAAAGAGAGCATATCATGGTTTGTCCTCCGGTATGGTTAGAGTTGATCCTTGCTCCTGATTAAGACTATATCCTGAACAGGGAGATGTCAAGACCGTGCATTGCCTATGCACTCGTTCATAAGGCTGCGGTTGTCGCTGACAAAAATTGACAATCTTTTAAACATATGGTTAACTTGGAGAAAAATCATGTATTGATTCCTTATCTTGTGAGGAGTTAGGAGAGAGCCTATGAGAACGACGTTTATCTTTTTTTGTTTAGCCCTGGTGCTGATTCCGGGTTGTTCAAAAAGCAAGTCGAAGGCAACTGCCGAAGGAATATTTCATGTGAAGATGTCCTATGGTCGCGAGGGGATCAAAGAAGGAAGAAACGAGATTACAGTCATGATCACTGATAAGAACAGTAAGCCCGTTGAGGGAGCGGAGGTCGAGATCAATCCCTGGATGCCCAAACACGAGCACGGTGCGATGTGGACTCCCCAGGTTACCGAGACAGGGGGGGGCGTTTATAAATCGGTGGTCCCGCTCGGAATGGGAGGACACTGGGAGTTCAAAATACATATCAGTAAGGACGGCGCTGAAGACCGGGTCGTATTTGATTTCCCTGACGTTCCCGGAAAGAAGTAGAGAAAAGCCGCTTTCGGAGTTTTCGCTGCGAGACGCCTATTAATGAATCTCATTCTCCTGTTCTGCAAAGACTTCATCGGTCCGGGGCGGGTGCGTCTCGAGGGGCGCCGTCTCCATCATGTTCGGGAGGTCCACCATGCTCGGGCCGGGGACGAACTTTATGTCGGGATGGCGGACGGCCTTATGGGGTACGGCAGAATCCTGTCAGTCGATGACGGGCATCTGGAAATGGATGTAACTCTTGAGAGGCGGCCGCCGGCGGCGCTGCCGGTGACCCTCATAATGGCTCTTCCCCGGCCGAAGATGCTGAAACGAATTCTTGTATCCGTGAGCGCGATGGGCGTGAAGAAGATCGTCCTTATAAACTCATACCGGGTTGAAAAAAGCTTCTGGGGGACCCCTCTCCTGCTGGAGGAGAATCTGAGAAAACAGATCATACTGGGCCTTGAGCAGGGCCGCGACACGATTCTTCCAAAAGTCATAATCCGGAAACGCTTTAAACCTTTCGTCGAGGACGAACTGCCCGAAATTATAAAAGATACCATGCCTCTTGTAGCACACCCGGGCTCCCGGCAACGGTGTCCCTCTCGTATTGACCGGCCGGCGACCTTGGCTGTCGGACCGGAGGGCGGATTTCTTCCCTATGAGATCGAAAAATTCGTGACCTGCGGATTTTCGGAGGTCCACCTGGGTGAACGTCTTCTGAACGTGGAGACAGCAGTGCCCTTTATTCTTTCCAGAGTGGTCTGAAAGCGTTCTATCGAAAAAGGGTCCCCTGATACGGGTTACATACGTCGGTGATATTGATTTTGCCCCTCTTTTATGGCCTAATAAGATAAAGAAATGTCGTTAATTTTAAGGTTACTCATATAATGAAACAGACTGCGAACAATGAACAAAAACTTCTGGGATTCAAGATCCTCGCCCAGCCGGACCCGACGGCGTGCGGTCCTTCGTGTCTGCATGCAGTATACCGGTATTACGGCGAAGAGATTTCCCTGGACCAGGTCGTCGGGGAGGTGAGGAGTCTCGAAGAGGGAGGCACGCTCGATGTCTTTCTTGCCAACCATGCGCTCAGGAGAGGATATAACGCCCGCATATATACCTATAATTTAAGTGTTTTCGATCCGACATGGTTTATTCCCGGCAGATTCGACATCAGGGAACGACTCGAAGCGCAGATGAAAAACAAGGACCTCCCCAAACTCCATGTTGCGACAAAGGGATATCTCGAATTCCTTGCCCTGGGAGGAGAGCTGCGTTTCGAGGACCTTACAACGTCTCTCCTGAGAAAATATCTTAAGCGTGCGATCCCGCTTCTCACCGGATTGAGTTCCACATTTCTATATCGCAGTCCACGTGAAGTGGGTTATGAAGGTAAGGAAGATGATCTCAGAGGAGAGCCTGCGGGTCACTTTGTCGTCCTGTGCGGATACAACAGGGAGGAACGGACCGTAATGGTCGCCGACCCTTTCCTGCCGAACCCTTTCTCTGAAAGCCACAAATATGTGGTGAACATCGACAGGGTTGTCTGTTCCATCCTCCTCGGGGTCCTCACATATGATGCCAACCTCCTTGTGATCAGACCTGAAGGAATGCGGACGAAATAATGCGCGCGTCGATCCTGGTCGTCGTAAACGACCCCAAAGACATGCCCCTTCATTTCGAGGGAGTTGAACTCGTTGCCGCAAGAAAATATCTTACGGACAGCCTGTATGCCGATATGCGGGGAGCAAAGGTATTCAACCTCTGCAGGTCATATAGATACCAGAGTACAGGATATTATGTCTCTTTGCTGGCGGCTGCGCGCGGCCAGAAGCCCTTTCCGAATATTCTCACGATCCGGGATATCACCTCTCAGGCGCTCGTGCGCGGCGTCTCGGAGGATATCGAAGACCTGATACAGAGGAGCCTCAGACCCATCCAGTCAAAGGAATTTGTACTCAGCATCTATTTCGGCCATAATCTGGCGAAAAGGCACGATGCGCTCAGTTCGCACCTCTTCAGACTTTTCCAGGCCCCGTTTCTCCGGGCGCTCTTCCATTACAACGAGAAGAATAAGAAATGGCATCTGCAGAATATCAGCCCGATAGCCGCAGGTGAGATACCCGAGGAGCACAGAACGTTTGTCGTAAATGTGGCACAGGACTATTTCAGAAAACGACGGAGGAGTTTCAGGCGCATAGTCCCGCTGAGATACGATCTGGCGATACTCTACAACCCCGAGGAAAAAGAGCCTCCCTCCGACAGGAAGGCATTGCGGAAGTTCGTCAGGGCCGCCGAATCGCTCGGCCTGGCCGCGGAGCTCATAGAAAAAGACGATATCGGCAGACTTGCCGAGTTTGACGGTCTTTTCATCAGGGAAACTACCAGTGTGCCCCACCACACTTATCGCTTCGCCCGGCGTGCGGTTGCCGAAGGGGTTGTAACTATCGACGATCCCGAATCGATTCTCAAGTGCACCAACAAGGTCTTCCTTGCCGAACTGCTCGAGAGACACAGGGTCCGAACACCGAAGACCATGATCGTTCACCGCGATAATGTTGCCCTCGTTCCTGAAACGCTGGGTTTCCCCTGTATTCTCAAACGTCCCGACAGTTCATTTTCTCAAGGTGTTATAAAAGTCGAAAACGAGGATGAACTGGAGACACATGCCGAAAAGATGCTGGACCGTTCAGATCTCGTAATCGCACAGGAATTTCTTTCGACGGATTATGACTGGCGGGTCGGGATAATCGATAGGGAACCTCTTTATGTCTGTAAATATTATATGGCAAAGAAGCACTGGCAGATCATAAAGAGGGACAGCAGGGGCTTGAGGACCGAGGACGGACCCTCGGAAACCTATTCCGTGGAAGATGCGCCTAAAGGCGTTGTCCGTACGGCGCTTCGGGCGGCGAATCTGATCGGCGACGGTTTTTATGGGGTGGATGTGAAGGAACGGGACGGGAAATTGTATGTCATCGAAGTCAACGATAATCCGAGTATCGATTCAGGGGTCGAAGACTCGGTTATGGGTGAGGAACTTTACAGGAAGATCATGACGGTCTTTCTCCGCCGCATCGAAGGTATGAAGCTGTATAAGGACGGAGCACCGAAAACTTGAGAAAAGGGTCGCGGAAACTCCATATCCTCGAAGGCTTCGGCATCGAACTGGAGTATATGATCGTTGATCGGGAAAGTCTCGATATCCTGCCTGTTTCGGACGAAGTTCTCCGTGCCATGAGCGGCCGATATTCGAATGAATACCATTCCGGATCTTTCGGCTGGTCGAACGAACTGGTGCTTCATGTAATGGAACTCAAGAACCTCGAACCCGTGACCTCTATGGATGGTCTCCTGCCCGCCTTTGAGGAAGGAATATGCCGTATCAACTCTCTTCTCTCAAAGAAGGGCGGCCGCCTCATGCCGACGGGCATGCACCCCCTGATGGACCCGGCGAAGGAGACTTTCTTATGGTCGCACAGATACAGAAAGATATACGAGACCTATGACCGCATTTTTGGGTGCAGAAGCCACGGGTGGGCGAACATCCAGAGTATCCATCTCAATATCTCATTCTCCGGAGACGATGAATTTCGCCGGCTCCATTCCGCAGTGAGATTGATACTCCCGCTCATGCCCGCACTGACGGCCAGCTCGCCTGTTGTGGAAGGAAAAATCACCGGAGCATTGGACAACAGGCTACTGTACTATATGCAGAACCAGAAAAAAATACCATCCATAGCCGGCGGGATTATTCCGGAAAGCGTCGGGAGTCGGATTGAGTATGAAAGAAGGATATTAAACAGAATATATCTCGATATCTCCGCTTTTGATCCCGAAGGCACCCTTAAGCATGAATGGCTGAATTCACGGGGGGCCATTCCGCGATTCGAGCGGAGCGCCATGGAGATCCGAATTTCCGATATCCAGGAATGTCCGCTCGCCGACCTTGCTGTCGCTGCGATGTGTATCTGTGCGCTCCGGGCTCTTGTGTCCGGTAAGTGGTCTGATATTGAAGGCCAGGAAAAGATCGATACGCGATCACTCAGGTCAATTCTCGGGGACACGGTGCGTTTCGGGGAAGATGCAGTGATCGATGACGGCATGTATCTGGGCTTATTCGGATTTGACGGGAAGAAGGTAACGGCATCGGAATTCTGGGGATTTATGGCGGAAAACGTTACTTGTCCCGATCTGATGGATAAAGAATTACGGAAAGCCTTCAGGACCATCCTTGAACGCGGCACTCTGGCGACGCGAATTCTCGGCGCTCTTGGAAAATATCCTGAAGAGAAGCGCCTGAAATCCGTGTATCATCGCCTCTGCGACTGTCTTGAAAAAGGGGAGCTATTTCTGGAGTAGATAAGTGAGAACCGTTCTGACTTGCGAACACGGGGGAAACAGTATTCCTGCGAGATACAGGGAGGCTTTCGGGGGACATGAAGACCTCCTGAGAAGCCACAGAGGATACTATCCCGGCGCAAAGGAACTGGCGGTCTCAATCGCCAGAGGTCTGAAGGCCCCTTTATATTCATCGGACGTTTCGAGACTCCTGGTGGATATGAACAGGTCGGAGGGACATCCACGGCTCTTTTCAGAGATTTCGAAGGGCCTCGGCCGGAATGAAAAGACGGTCATTCTTCAGCGCTATTATCTACCGTTCCGCAGGTCGGTGGAATCGGCCGTTGAAAGATCGGTGAGGTCCGGACAGACTGTGCTTCATTTATCGGTACATTCCTTCACACCGGTACTCCTGGGCAATATCCGCAAAGCTGATATAGGTCTGTTGTACGACCCGGGCCGAAAGAAGGAAGTTGCTTTTTGTCTGCGATTGCAGGAAGTATATGCAGGACTCCTGCCCGAATTCGTGATCAGGAGAAACTACCCTTACGCAGGCAGATCGGACAGTCTTGTTTCTTCTCTCAGAAAGATGTTTACCGGTGAATCTTATCTTGGCATCGAGATAGAGGTAAACCAGAAATATCCCGCAGGTGATCTCCTGCACTGGCATGAACTTAAAAAAATCATGCTGAAGGGATTACGCGCGATACTCAAAGAGTATTGCTACGTTATTTGACCGTGAACGATGCCGTGTCCACCGTGTAACCGCCTGCGTCCTTTAATTCAACCTTCCAGTCTCCTGCCATCCCATAGAGATTTTTGTAAGAATATGTCCTCCAGCGCGGACCTCGTTTGAGAGGAAGGGTGATGCTGAATACCGGCGCATTTTTGAACTGCCATGTGAAGGTCACTTCCGTGTCCTTTTCGATATCGACGGCTTCGAGAAAACAATAAACCCCTTCGGTCGTCGAAGGAAATGAATCGGAAACGCCGGCAGGCTCCCTGTCTTCGATCTGCCCGGCAATGACAAGTCTCTTAACGGTAAAGGATTGTTGACCGGTCTCAGACGGCGTCATCGCTTCCTCGGCGAAAGCTTGATGCGAGATAGGGATGGAAAGGCAGAAGGCCAGTACAATAAACGGTATCACGATCATGGTCCTGTTCATTTTTCTCCCTCATGAATTTATTGCATGATTATTAATTATCATACTGCTGTCGATAATATTGCAATAAAAAATGTGAAAATAATCGGTCCAGGGTTGCGGAAGCGACTACGCTACATCAGAGATCACCCGTATGAGAAAGGATAAGGTCTTTGACGGTGTCTTTCCCGACAGAGTCAGAGAGCGCACGATCCATTTTTTCCAGGGCTTCGTCGACCTCAGGCATGGGGGGCACCTTCTTTCGAGTATCGGAGTCCTCTTCCGGCAACCGGACTGAATCCAATACATCTTTCACCGTGATGGTTTCGGTATCTCTTCCAGGCAGATATACCGGATTGTCACCGGAAACCGTTATGATTAGTCCCCCTTTTTCCAGACTGGAAAGTGCACGATGCAGGACGTTTCCGGAGCAGCCCAGACGCTCCGCCAATGAATCAAAATCCCAGGGAGATTTATTGTGGTAGAAATTATAACCTATGAGGAACATGGCGATTAGAGCGACCCGTTCATGGAATCGCTTTCCCGCCTTATCCTCCGTCCGTCGGGGATCGAAGAGATCGGGGTGCTGAAAATACGCTGCTACGCGTGCACCGACAAGAAGAATAAGCCAACTCCAGTAAAGCCACAGGAGAAAAAAAATGACTACGGCAAACCCGGAATAAATTTTTGAATATTTAGCCGAAGTGACAACAAAAGACGCAAAAGCCAGACCGGTAATCTTCCACAAGATACCTGCAAATACTCCTCCTATCAGCGCGGCGGCGGCCTTTACTTTTGTATTGGGGAGAAAAATATAAATGAGAGTAAATGCCAGGATGGCGAGTACATAAGGCACTAATCTGCCTATGACATAAGCGAGGTCGCCCATCGCTCCGAATGATAAGACTTTCTTCACCAGGGTTGAACTCATGAGGGTGGCTGTAATTCCTATAGCCGAAAAAATGAGAACAGGGCCCACGAGCAGGACACTCATGTAGTTGCTGAATCTTTGCGAGAAATTTCTCGATGCCCTCACATTCCAGATCGTATTCAGCGCATTTTCAAGTTTCTGAATTTGAGATATTAAGGTATAAATGAGGAGCAAAAGGCCTATGGAGCCCAGTACGCCGACATTGATATTCTCTACGAATCCTATGATCCTCAGGGCCAGGTCGACCCCTTTTGGTCCGAGCGGCTCAAGAAGCTGATACAGCAGTATTTCCATCTTCGCATGGACCCCGAAGGCCTTGAGCACGGAAAAACTGAACGCCAGGAGCGGAACGAGAGCAAGTAACGTGGTATATACGAGACTCATGGACCTCAGAGTAAGCTCTTCGTCGCGGAAGGCCCTGAAAAGAATGAAAAGCACTCTGAGTGATTTTATACGGAATTTTCCCGCTCTGTCTGAAGTTTTGAGATCGTGTTCCCATCCCTTTGCGACAAGGATATCATCGAATTTCTTTAATGGGTCCATAGTTTCCTAAAATATATCACATACTGAACAAGGTTTCCTCTGAACGCACGGGATGACCCTTATTGTCTCATTCCGGCCGGGACGCGTCCCCGTCAGCTTTTCCCTCCCATCCGTATTTCCCTATAAGCGGGACGAAGATGCAGGGTATATGATATTCCGATTTTATTCCGCCGCTGATTTTCCGTACTTTGAGAATTTGTTGTGAGAACCTGCTCCCGACGGGGATGACAAGAATGCCTCCGTCCGCAAGCTGCTGAAGCAGCGGCTCCGGTATGGCGGGTGTAGCCGCAGTGACAATAATCCTGTCGAAAGGAGCTTTCTCTGGCCATCCAAGCGAACCGTCTCCGACTTTAACGTGTACGTTGTGATAGGAAAGCTTATGGTATCCGGCCCGGGCTCTTTCAGCCAGCGGTTCGATCCGCTCGACGGAATAAACCTCTTTGGACAGTTCCGCAAGGACGGCGCCCTGATAACCCGATCCCGTACCGATCTCGAGGACCTTTTCGGCGCCCTTCAGTTCGAGAAGTTCTGTCATAAGTGCGACAATGTACGGCTGGGATATCGTCTGACCGTCACTGAGGGGGAGGGGGGTATCCTTGTATGCATCGGAGACCAGGTCGGCATCGACAAACAGATGCCTTGGGACCCGTCTCATTGCGTCAAGCACTCTTTCGTCCCTGATCCCACGCGGGATGAGATGATTTTCAACCATCAGCTCTCGTTTTTTTCTGAAGGCTTCAGTCGTCACTTCACCCTTTTACAGTCCGGTCAGAAACGCTGAGGGTTACCCCATGCGCGACAAAATTCCCCTTGCTGCAACGACCCCCGAAGCTGATGCCTGGATGAGTCCCCGGCTGACCCCGGCACCGTCGCCGACCGCGAAAACGTTCCTGATCTCCGACTCGAGTTCGTTCGTCAGCTTCAACTGGCGGGAATAGAACTTGACCTCGGCGCCGTACAGAAGAGTCTGGCGGGAATTCACCCCAGGTGCGACACTGTCGAGCGCTTCGATCATCTCCATTATGTCGCAGAGATACCGGTATGGCAGAACGAAGCTGAGGTCTCCGGGGGTGGCGTCTCTCAATGTCGGCTGGACTATGCCCTTCGCTATGCGCTCTTCAGTCGATCTTCGTCCCGACAACAAATCGCCAAGCCTCTGAACAATGACACCTTTTCCGAGAAAATTGGCGAGCTGCGCGATATATCTGCCATAGGATATGGGTTCATCGAAGGGTTCCGTGAAATAGGTACTTACCAAAAGCGCAAAATTCGTATTCTTGGACTTCCTTTCGGCATAACTGTGCCCGTTCACCGTCCAGATGCCCTTGAGATATTCTTTCACAACTTCGCCATAGGGATTTACGCAAAAGGTCCTCACCTTGTCATCGAATCTTTTAGAATAAAAAAGGAGTTTGGGCTCATATGTCACTCTGGTGAGAGGTTCGAAGATGGAAGCCGGCAGTTCGACCCGCACCCCTATGTCGACGGGATTATTGAGCAGCGTCAGGTTGAGCCTTCTGGATTCTTCTTCCAGCCACCGTGAACCTTCTCTCCCCGGGGCGAGAACAAGAAAACCTCCATGGAATTCTCTGCCGTCCCTGAGACGTACGCCCCGGAATTTCCCTTTGTCGACAATAACGGTCTCGCCTTCCGATTGAAACAGGACATCGATTCCCTTATTTGCTTCTTCCCGTATCCTCTTCAACAGGTCTCTGCAGCGGTCAGTTCCGATATGTCTGATCCTGGAATGGACGAGCATAAGGTTATTCTTCGAGCAAAGCCTTTCCAGCGCCGTTATCTCATCCATGTCACCGCCGAAACTTTCCACAGGCGCTCCGTAATGTACGTAAATATCATCTACGTACTTTATCAACTCTTCGACACTCTCTTTGTCCATATATCTGGTAAGAAATCCCCCTACATCCGGGGAGAGGCTCAGTTTCCCGTCGCTGAAGGCGCCCGCTCCCCCCCACCCGCTGAGAAGGTCGCACTCCAGGCAGGTCGAGCACGAAATATTCTTAACCTTGAGCGGGCAGGATCTTTTATCGATATCCTTGCCTTTCTCAATGACGAGGACCCTTAATTTTGTTCGTGATTTAATTAGTTCCAGTGCGGCAAATATTCCGGCAGGACCGGCGCCGATGATGATCACATCATACTTTTTCACTAATGCCGCTCCAGAGGTCGGTTTCGATATTTTTTTCTTTGAAAAAGGTGAGGGCTATATAGTTGGTAAGGTCGAGATGGATCGGGGTTAGAGAGATGAAGTTGGCCTGGATCGCTTCAATGTCCATGTCTTCCCCGCGCTCCCAGTAAGGTTCCCCGCCGCCTATCCAGTAATGCTTTTCACCACGGGGATCGAACGTTTCCTGTATCGAGCCGTCATATATACGTTTGCCCTGCTTCGTGAGTTTGACGCCCCGTATCTCATCTTTCGGGACGTTCGGGACATTGACATTCAGCAGGGTATCATATGGGAGGGAATTCCTGAGAACGTAAGCCCCGAGCCTGACGGCAAACAGGGCGGCGGTCTCAAATTGATAATGTTTACCCGCTATCAATGAAAAGGCGATTGACGGTACGCCGAATATGGTACCCTCTACCGCTGCGGAGACCGTCCCCGAATATGTAATGTCATCGCCCAGGTTGGCGCCCTTGTTGATCCCGGAAACCACGAGAGCGGGTTTTTCGGGAAGGAGTTTGTTTATTCCAAGCGTCACGCAGTCTGTCGGGGTGCCGTTGATGCTGAATACCCTTTCTCTGATCTCTTCGGCCTTCAGCGGCCGGTGCATCGTGAGAGAATGGCCGGCGGCGCTTCTTTCGCGGTCCGGCGCGACGATATACGTATCTCCCAGATCATTCATTGCCCGGCAGAGCGCGATGACTCCGGGGGAGTGAACCCCGTCATCATTAGTCACAAGTATGACGGCCATCGTGCATATTGTATCAGAAAGCGCGCCGTTAGCAGAAATCTTTCATATTTCCGGTTTCCTTTAAAGTCCAAAAAAGTCTTGCCCTTTGGGGTCTCTTTATGCAAAATAGAGACGATTCGGGAGGCACCCGCCGCTCATTAACGATTATGGGAAAAAAAAGAAGTCTTACCTACAGAAAGGCCGGCGTCGACATTAGCGAAGGAGAGAGGTTTGTCGACCTGATTTCCCCTCTGGTCAGGCAGACATTCCGGCGGGAAGTAATGACGGATATCGGCTCATTCGGCGCGCTTTTTAAACTCAATACAAGGAAGTACAGAAACCCAGTTCTAGTGAGCGGGACGGACGGGGTCGGTACAAAGCTTAAATTAGCCTTCATGGCCGACAGGCATGAAACAGTCGGGATCGACCTCGTTGCCATGTGCGTCAACGATGTTCTGACATGCGGAGCCGAACCGCTTTTCTTTCTCGATTATTTTGCTACCGGCAGGCTGCGTCCGGAAAAGGCGGCGGACGTGATAAGAGGTATCGTATCGGGATGCCGTGAGGCGGGCTGTTCTCTTATCGGCGGAGAGACAGCGGAGATGCCCGGTTTTTACGGAAAAGGTGAGTATGACCTCTCTGGGTTCGCGGTCGGCATTGTGGAGAGAAGACGGATAATTGACGGCAGTATGATAAAACAGGGCGACTCGGTGATCGGCATATCATCAAGCGGACTTCACAGTAATGGTTTTTCGCTTGTCAGAGAGGTCCTGTTCAAAAGGAACAAATTCAGCCTGAGAAAAATGTTTCCGGAAGTCGGGATATCCCTGGGCGAAGAGTTGTTGAAGCCGACCAGAATTTATGTTAAGGCGTTCGATGCCTTGAACAGTAAAATGCGGATCAAAGGCATGGCCCACATTACCGGCGGCGGCATACCGGGCAACCTGCCGAGGATCTTCCCGAAAGGTATAGGAGCCGTTTTAAAGAATAATTCCTGGCCGGTCCACCCGATTTTCCGGATAATCCAGGATGCGGGGAATGTGCCCGCAGACGACATGAAGAGGACATTTAATATGGGGATCGGCTTTATCGTCATTGTTGATGATAACGATAAAGAGGAATCTGTCCGGATATTGAAGAAAAAAGGTTTCGGGGCTTATCACATAGGAGTGATAAAAAAAGGTGTAAAAGGGATACGATATGCAGAAAATTAAAGATTTGTTGAAAAAGGCATTCACTCCCATTACCATAATGTTTATTCCTCACAGCAACTCGCGGTCCTATCGCTTAAAAGTACCTTCCGTCGGAATACTGATTTCTTTCATATTCCTGGTAATCGGATGTATCTATGTCTTTACTGTTACACTTGGAGCACTCGAATACAACAGGACCAAAGAAAAACTGGATTACTATATGGGGCAATTCATTGAATTGAAATCTTCTATCGTCACACTTAAAGAGACCGAAAACGAATTCAAGAAGTTGTTTTCTCTGGGTTCAAAAGAAGAAATACTGGAGAATTTCGATACATCCGACAGCGGTTCGCTTGATCTGGATAACTTAAAGGAACAGATTAAGGTCACTATGGAAACAGCCGGTGAAATAAAGGATTATTTGAGTGAGCAGAGGGACATTTATCTTTCTACTCCTGTCGGGTGGCCGGTCAAGGGCTATATCTCGTCCCCTTTTGGGAAGAGGACTCATCCGAAGACGGGAAAGAGAGATTTTCACGGGGGGATAGACATCGCTGCAGGTCCCGGCAATCCGGTACGGGCCACGGCCGATGGAATTGTCAGTTTTGCGGGGTGGAGCGGTAATAACGGAAATCTTGTCGTTCTCGAACATGG
>JBECKU010000151.1:0-3245 GCA_040235385.1 Candidatus Sulfobium sp.
CGGCAGGTCCTCTGCCGGACTTCCCGGCGAGTGGTCTTTCGGATGCCATTCCGATATCTTCTGGAATTTGCTCACGTGGTAGCAATGGGCGATCTCGACCAGGACCAGGGCCGTGTTCGTATATCGAATGAACCCGGAGAGTTCGGGATGTTTCTTGACCAGCACTGCGGAAAGCTCTTCCCTTTTCCTGCTATTTCTAAGCGGGATCGCTTTCCCTAGGATTGTAATCGCCTCGGTCCGGACATAATCATTCCCGGCACTGGAACGGCTGTCGATCAAAAGTCCCACTCTTCTGTTTTTCAGAATATTTTTGTATTTGGTCGTCTTCTTCGGTGTGGCGAAAAGTATGCCTTTTACGTCAGGTGTAATCGCATAGGCGACAAGTGACGTATATGGCTGCCCCTCCGAGGCTGTGGCGAGTACGGCATGACGCTCGACTCTGTTAAGGTACTGCAGTCTCTCGGACACGAGGACTGATTCTTTTTTCTTCTCGAATAGTATGATCCCGTTATCTTTCATCTGCGAGACCTGAGACGTACTCAATGTACTTCCTTATATCGAATTTGGACTTGCATCCGTGGTAGCTCATATATCGGATTTTGCCGAAGACCTCCCGTTCATTCCATGCCCTGTCGTGGACTCCGCCGATGCTCCAGGCTATGCCGGCATATCCGTTAGGATCCCTGCCGTCCAGTTCATAGCGGTCATTGAGGTATATCGCGATCTTCATCGCCTCTTCCGGCGACTCAGTCCATTCCAGGATCTTTTTCGCCCAGTACATCCTCATATACCCGCGCATTTTGCCTCGTAACACCATTTCCATCTGGGCGGCATTCCAGAGTTCGTCATGCGTCTCGGCTTTTTCGAACTGCTCGGTTGAATACAGATACAGCCTGCGGTCCCGGCGGTGTTTCTCGATAGATTCCAGGGCCCATCGGGGAAAGCCTTCGACACTGTCGTAATGCGAATTATAAAAACAGAAATTGTCGGCAAGTTCCCTCCTGACCACGAGTTCTTCAATAAACGCCTCTTTCACAGTCTTGTCATAAGAACTTCTCATGACTTCGAGTGCAACCCTTTGGGGAGAAAGCTGTCCGAAATGAAGATAGGGAGAGAGATCGGACTGGCCGTGTTGCGATGGGTCGTTCCTTTTTTGATCATAAGAGGCCAGGCGTTTTTTGATGAAAGATCGCAGAGCGTTTCTTGCCGCGTTCTCTCCCGGCATGATCCATCGGACCTCCTTGACAGATTTGTCCACCCCGAGATTTTCTATAATTCGCTCCCATTTCGTTCCCGGTATTTTATACTCAAATGAATAGGGGTGTTTTCGCATTCGTGGAAATTCTTCGAGAAATTCAGGAAGAGCACGCCTGATCTTCGGCCTGATCGTATATGCCGCATATTCCTGTTTCTGCGAAGCGGTCCAGCAGGGGACAATGTTATGGGCGTCCACTTCATAAAAAGGGGCGTTCACCTTCGGGCTGACATCCTGTTTCCATTTCCTTTTGATTCTAAGCGGGTCAAAATCTGTAACAAGCGCTCCGATTCCCAGCCGGCCTGTGAAATCGCAGATCACCTGATCCGGGGCCCCATTTAGCAGGAAGAAAGGGATGTTCTTCATCGCCAGGGCCTTTTCGGTTTCTTCCAGCCCCCTGATCATAAAACCATATTGCCGGAGTCCGGCGCCGAGGAAACTTGGGACCATGCAGAAGATGACGATTAACGGAACACGTCGCCGCAAAGCGATCGACTGCGAATAAAGAAGCGCCCAATTATCGCTTACCCGCTGGTCGCGGCTCATCCAGTATATTATAGGCCCTGATCCCAGGATGCCCGGCTTGAGTTCTCTCACACGCTTCTCGTTCATATAATGAGCCCCTTTATTGCTCATTATATCCTCTTTTAAAGAGGAGTTCGAAAGCCATGACGAATCAGCGTCCGGGAATTGCAATAATTGCCCGCTGTTGTATGATTTATCTATGATCAACATTTGACAGAGTTGGTTCCGACACTCCCGGACCTTATGCACGATAAGACTTCATCTTCAAAAAAAGTAGTTTATGCGGCGCTGATCGGAAACGGGCTCATCGCAGCATCAAAATTCGTAGCCGCCATAATGACGGGGAGTTCAGCGATTTTGTCGGAAGGGATTCATTCCGTCGTGGATACCGGCAACCAGATACTTCTGCTCCATGGAATCCGCCGGTCTAAAGAACCCCCCGATGAACAATTCCCTTTCGGTCACGGCAAGGAAGTGTATTTCTGGAGTTTCGTCGTAGCCATCCTGATATTTGCCGTCGGGGCGGGACTCTCAATCTATGAAGGTGTCCAGCATCTCATCTCGGCTCCGTCCGTCAGGGATGTATATGTCAGCTATCTTGTTCTCGCTCTGGCTGCTGTCTTCGAAGGTGTCACATGGCGCATCGCCTTTAAAGAGTTCAAAAAGACGAAGGGTAAAAGAGGATATATCAGGGCGGTCCACAGAGGCAAGGACCCTTCCATGTTCATGGTGCTTTTCGAAGATTCTGCGGCACTGTTGGGAATTGTCGTGGCTTTCTTGGGAATTTTTCTGAGTGAAACCACGGGGAACCACCACTTCGACGGCGCCGCATCCATCGTCATAGGACTGATCCTGGGCGGGACAGCGGCCTGGCTCGCCTACGAGACAAAAAGCCTTCTCATCGGCGAAAGCGCTAACCGGGAGGTAGTTCAGGGCATCCGGGAAATTGCCCTCTCGTTTAAGGAGATCAGTCATGTGAACGAAATTCTCACGATGCACATGGGACCTGATTTCATCCTCGTTAATATCAGCGTTGATTTTGTTGACCCCATCTCGTCGGGCGATGTGGAATCCTCGGTATCCAGAATGGATAAAAAAATAAAAGAGGCATTCCCTGATATCAAAAGGATCTTCATCGAAGCGGAAGCCTGGAAATCAGTTGAGTCATCGGAAAGAGAGGCATAGTCAATGCTCCGGTTGCCCTGGTGCCGTGATTAGTCCACCCGGTTTAAGGCCGAAGTCTCACTCTCTTCCTTCTTTGTATTCGCCTGCTCAACTATGGAATTAAGTTCTGCGCCCAGAAGTATCAGATAGGCAGTGATAAAAAACCACATCAGAAGAATAACTACGGCCCCGACTGAACCATACGTCTTGTTATAGCTGCCGAAGTGGGAGACATAGAAGGAAAACAGGTAAGACGCTGCGATCCACAGGATCGTCGCCAAAGCTGATCCCCAGGTCATCC
>JBECKU010000174.1:0-2772 GCA_040235385.1 Candidatus Sulfobium sp.
GCCCCATGGAAAATGGAATTACGTACATGGTTCGCCCTTTCATGCAGCCCGCATAAAGGTCCAGCATGGTTTTCTTAAGTTCTTCGGGGTCCATCCAGTTGTTCGTAGGTCCGGCATCCTCTTTGGAAGAGGTGCTGATATATGTCCTGTCTTCTACACGGGCGACGTCACTCGGATCTGAGCGAAAGAGAAAACTGTTCCGGCGCTTTTTCAATACTGTCGCAATGCCGCCGGATATCATCTGCCCCATTATTCGGTCATATTCTTCCTTGCTTCCATCACACCAATAGATGTCGTCCGGAAGGCATATATCCGCAACTTCTTTAACCCACTGTATAAGTTTGCCGTTCTTCACCGCGCTCTGCATAAAATTTTCTCCTTGAAAGTGGTCGTATTCCCATTCATTTGATGCCGGTCTCCGCTCAGCCCCGAACAAAGCTCATCAATGGAATCACGCAATCGTTATTTTAGAATAATGGGAAGTTTCCAGTCAAAAATATACAGGGTGCCCTTAACGGAAGAATCTCGGGGAAAACTTGAATATTTGAAATCTACGTTTTAGAATTAAGGCTGATGAAAATCATAACCAGGAAGAAAGACTTTTCGCTGTTTCTCGAGAAGTTACGTTCCCGCAATGCCGGAGACGACTCTTCAGTAGAGACAACGGTGAGAAAAATACTTCGTGAGGTACGCGAAGGGGGCGACTCCGTCGTGATGAAGTACACCCGGAAATTCGATTATTACAAGACGCCGAAGCTTAAGGTGAGCGAACGGGAAATAGACAGATATGCCGACAGGGCAAAACCGGGAGTGATTAAAGCATTGCAGATTTCCGCGAAGAGGATCAAGAAATTTCATGAAATGCAGACGGAGCATTCGTGGTCCTTCTCTGAAGGGGATACCATTCTCGGCCAGTCCATTCGCCCGCTAAGCAGGGTAGGTGTGTATATACCGGGAGGTAAGGCAGCATATCCATCATCTGTATTGATGAACGTTATCCCGGCCCAGGTTGCCGGCGTGAAGGAGATAGCGCTCTGCGTGCCCGCACCCGACGGGAAGCTGAACCCTTATGTAATGGCTGCTGTCCGCATGCTCGGCATTCAGGAAGTATACAGGATCGGCGGGGCCCAGGCCGTCGCGGCCCTCGCATTCGGGACCAGGACGATCAGGAAGGTCGACAAGATCGTCGGCCCTGGAAACATATTCGTGGCAACAGCCAAGAAGCTTGTCTTCGGGATCGTAGATATCGATATGATTGCCGGTCCGAGCGAGATACTCATCCTCGCCGACGGATCTGCCGATCCTTCCTTCGTCGCGGCAGACCTTCTCAGTCAGGCAGAACATGACGAAGTCGCCTCCTGCATTCTGGTAACGGATTCTCACGGTTTGGCCCTTCGCGTTTCCGGGGAACTGCTGTCTCAGATGCAGGGTCTGCTCAGACGGGACATAGCTCAAGCATCAATCGACAATTACGGGGCATTGATCGTGACGAAAGACATGAAGGAAGCAGTTATGCTTTCAAACGAAATAGCTCCGGAACATCTGGAAATTATGACCGAAAAACCCATGGACATTCTCCCTCTCGTCGACAACGCCGGGGCTATCTTTCTCGGGCCATGGACACCCGAGCCGGTCGGAGATTATTCCGCAGGTCCCAATCATACCCTTCCTACCGGCGGTACGGCACGCTTTTTTTCACCCCTGGGCGTATACGATTTCTATAAACGATCCAGTCTTATCGGTTTTACAAAAAAAGCATTTATGAGGATTTCCGGGATTGTTGAAAAAATAGCTGATATCGAGGGCCTTGAGGCCCACGGGAACACTATAAGGACGAGAAGGGAGGGTCTACGCAGATAGGACCATCCATCGGGAAAGGAAACAATATGCGCTCCAAAAATAAAATTCTAAGGCTTGGACTTCCAAAGGGAAGCCTCCAGGAATCCACTCTCAAACTCTTCAGAAAGGCAGGTTATCATATATCAGTATCGAGCCGGTCCTACTATCCCGTATTCGACGACCCTGAGATAGAATCAATGCTGATCAGGGCCCAGGAAATGGCGAGATACGTGGAAAACGGCATACTGGACTGCGGCCTAACCGGTTACGACTGGATTATGGAGCAGGCAGCCGATGTCAAAGAGGTCGCGGAACTGAATTACGCGAAGGAAGGGCTGAGACCGGTCAGATGGGTAATTGCCGTGCCGACCGATTCCAGGATAAAAAGCGTCAAGGACCTTCAAGGGAAAAGGATCGCGACCGAACTGGTGGGATTCACAAAAAGATACCTCGCGTCAAAAAAAATAAAGGCCGAGATAGATTTCTCCTGGGGAGCGACTGAGGTCAAGCCGCCGCACCTTGCCGACGCCATAGTCGAGTTGACCGAAACCGGGACTTCTCTCAGGGCGAACAACCTCAGGATCGTCGAGACCATACTGGAATCGAGCACCCGATTTATCTCCAACAGGAAGGCCTGGCAGGATAAATGGAAGCGGCAAAAGATGGAAAACATCGTCATGCTCTTAAAGGGGGCCCTCGCGGCCGAGGAAAAGGTCGGGCTGAAAATGAACGTGGCAAAAAAGGACCTGAAGCGGGTAATGAGTCTTTTGCCGTCTATGCACTCACCGACCATCTCAGCCCTTTCCGATGAAGACTGGTACGATCTCGACGTGGTACTTGACGAGAAGGTGATCTGCGATCTTATCCCCCGGTTGAAACAGGCAGGGGCTTCAGGAATAGTTGAATACCAGTTGAATAAGGTTATCCCCTGAT
>JBECKU010000204.1:0-32747 GCA_040235385.1 Candidatus Sulfobium sp.
GGACTGGACCACGAAATACCTGCCTCGCGAAAAGGCGCCTTCGATATCCTGGGGGGACCCCAGGATATCTTCGACCTGCACACCTATCCGGGCTATTTTTGTCATGGTCTCCCTCCGGAAATCCACGTCCCATATCAGGGGTTCTTCAGTATAGTCCAGAATCTTCCTGGACGGCTGAGGCATAATGAAACTGTCGTAAAGTCCGGCCCCTGCAAAACCTGCGAGGTCCTCTCCGTTGGAATCTGAACGGAAAATCATTCCGCCTCCGAAAAGACCGTTGTTCTTCGCAGGAAATGAAAGGAGCATCGGTCCATCAGCATGTTTCCCGCAGGTGAAACTAAGGGATTTCCCGGGATAATTCCCCACCAGCGCCTCTCCGAGCCCCAGTGCCACTTCTGCATAGATCTCGTCTTTCTTCCCGGTAAGCGGGTTCACTGTATGAATAACGAAACTGAAGTCCGCATCAACGACCCGCTGGATGAGAACTGCCATAAGAAGGTCCTCGTGAGGCACGGACATGGCGATCCTGCTCAGGTAGGCTCTCTCGTTCCATTTTGACGCCCATACCCTTTTAATACAGGTCCAGGTCTCTTCCCAATCTTCGGGCCAGGGGAGTCCGCTTTTTTCCATTGTATTGCGGAGCGAAGAAGCCAGACCTTCGGGCGGGTTGAGCTCCAGAATGGCATCCTTAAGTTCGGCCAGCGTTTTCCCGTAGTCTGCGCCTTGTTTTTCGGAGAGTTTGCCGGACAGTTTAGCATATCGGTCCGCGATCTGTGAGTTTTCTTTCCAGTCGAGCGTTTTTTCAAAAACTCCGAAGGGCAATGCAGCCGATGAAGGCAGGCCTATCCATTCAGGGAGCCCTTTGCTTAATCTTCGTAACTGATAGGATTTCCCTCCCACGGTTTCCTCGTTAAAATCATTAAGAGATACGGAGAAAGAACTGAACCCGTGTTTGCGGATACGGCCCTGACGACGGTCTTTGTGAATAACGGCTTCCGAATGTTCTTCCTCTGGTTCTTCGAAGACCACATCGCCGGAGGCATTTGTGACGAGACGGACCCGTTTTCCCTTCAACGATTTAAATGATCCTATGATGTCACTGTCGTAACAGATTGCAAACAGGACGCCGGCATTCCTCGCTCTTACTGCAAGATGCGAAAGGATATCGAGAGTATCAGGGGTAATGATCGCGACGATCCCTTCTGGAATTTCCTCATCGCCCGCGACCTTGCCGGCCAGGACTGCAACGGGATGTTCGAATTTTTCCCCCTGGAGGGATCTAAGCGTTTCCGCTGTTTCTACGACCGCTGTCTTCGCGCCGGGGCTGATAATCTGCCAGTCTCCGAGGTCTGCTTCCTTCCTCATGATGCCGTCGAGATCACGGATGAGCATCGAAAGGGCAAAGGCGGGGCGGCCGCGAAGGACTTCCTCCGCGAAGAGATTGATGGTCCACGAATCAGCCTGGAACTCCCTTCCCAGATATTCAGCCCTGGGCTGAATAAGCACGAAATAACGGTCTATCAGATTTGAGAGCAGATGCCGGAACCGGTCCAGCACAGACTTGGCGTGCAGTGCCCACTCCCGGTCGCGGTCCGTAATCCCGGCCAATTTTCTCCAGTGCCCCAGGCAGAAAGAAAGATCTTCTCTTTCTTCGGAGAGGAAAAGATTTTCCATGGCGAATCCCGTCATCCTGATCAGTCGGTCCCGCTCGGGATTCAATCCAAGATTTTTTTCGATCAGGCCACGAAAAAAATCTTCGAGGGCGATATCCAGGAAAAGAAGATCGCGCATGCCGTCCTCCCCCTCGTGCATCCTGTCGGAGATGAGACGGCGAGAAAAAGTGACTTTATCTGCAAGTTCATCCGATTCCCGGTCGACATTATTATGATGCTCCCATATATAATCCATAATGCCGTGCATCTCGATGTCCATGAGATGCCTGGCATTATGGATGGCCGTACCAAGATCCGTCCCGGCATGGACCTCTTTCAGGATCCCGAGAAAATGTTCGAAGTCCCGGATGAGGGCATCCTTTAAATGGGGTATGAAATCCGGATGCGACTTGATGGGGCGTTCATAAGCTTCCAGCCGATTCTTTGTGACCCCTCCTTCTTCCAGGCGTCTGTAAAAGAGATCCAGGTCCCCGTTGCTTTTCAGGAAGGCGAGAAAGGCTTCGCAGATCACTATATCGTCAGCTGTCGCATTGTTATGGAGTTTTTGATGCCATTCTTCCATGAAATGGCCTGAAACCTCTTTGATGTGATGGCGGTGCATGATGTTCAGGACCTCGTCCCGCACGCGCTGGGCGTCACTGCCGTGCCCCAGGGTGGTCATGATCAGCCTGGTAAGCGGTCTTTCTTTTTCCTCCCGGGCATATCTGTCCGCAAGTTTGCGCGTCAGGCGGTCCATCGCATGACCCATCTCTCTCGGCTTGGTATTGTAGTTGCGCTGCCAGTCCAATTGCCTGATGAAAGAATATCTGAGCCAGACGAAGATCAGAGCCAGACCTTCGAGATCTCCACCGTCGATTTCGTCAAGCAGATCGTAGCATAGATTAAAACGGTGCATGAGAGTCCATGAGTTTTTGCTCATCTCCTTTTCGACGATCTCATCGGCCAGAGAGGCGAGTTTCGCATCGCCGGAGGGGGCTTCCCGTTCGATCAGTCTTATCCTGTAATTCCTGCCGCCGTTATTGTCCCACCGGTTCTCGTCGGGGTAGAAGAGAACGAAATCTATCGACAGAAGATCATCCGTCCGCTCGAGACTGAGAGAAATACGGTTCTTTCCGTCCCGGTTAGTAAAGGGGGTTTGAATCGCGGAAGAATCGAAGGCGCGGCTGCCTTCCGGCCAGCTAGAAGGAGGTGGTGTCTCCCAGGAAGATCTTCTTTTTTTGCGCAGTCCCCAATGTAGGACACAATTCCGATCGTTCTCGAGAAGAATATCCACATCCGCTTTGCCGTCGGTTATGTTCTTTTCAACCGACAAAACAACATTATTTTCAACTGATATTTTTTCCGTCGACACGGTGGGCCGTCCTTCCTTACATCATTCTTATAAATATGGTAGCAGATTTTCAGGCTGCTTCAATCGAAAGGAGCCTTTTACAGAATCGAACAGGTAATGTCTTTTTTCATCCCGTTATATTTGATTTTCTTTTAAAAATATCAAAAGGTTGGTTATAATCTAATAAAAATTATAAATAGGTTAACGAGGTAGCGCGGAGGTTCCCATGGAGGAAATAACCCCTGACAAGAAAATAAACATCAAAGGTCTCGTCTGTCCCTATACGTTCGTAAAAGCAAAGCTCGCAATAGAGTCTATGGATGTGGGACAAGTCCTCGAGATACTGCTTGATTACGAAGAGGCCTCCAGGAGCATCCCGAAGTCTATGGAAGATCATGGCCAGAAGGTCTTGAAAGTTGAGAAGATAAATGATACCGACTGGATATTACAGATAAGAAAGGACAGGGACTAGTGGAATTTACTGACGAGCAGGTCCTGCGATACAGCAGGCATATTATACTCCCGGAGGTCGGGGGAAAGGGGCAGGCCAGGATCGCAAATGCCAAGGTATTCATCGTCGGGGCGGGAGGGCTCGGCTGTCCGGTTGGATATTATCTCACCGCGGCGGGTGTCGGGACGATCGCCCTGGTAGACAATGATAATGTCGAGATCAGCAACCTCCAAAGACAGATCGCTCACAGCGTAAATACGATCGGTATGCCGAAAGTGGAATCTGCAAAGAGGACGTTCGAAGGGCTGAACCCCGATGTAAATGTCATCGCTCTCCGGCAGAGAATCTCTAAAGACGATATTATCGACCTGATAAAGGATTACGATGTGGTGGTAGACGGAAGCGACAATTTCCCTACGAGGTATCTTGTGAACGACGCCTGCGTCATGGCGAAAAAGCCGCTGGTCAGTGGGGCTATCCTGAGGTTCGAAGGACAGGTCACGACGATTATGCCGGGAGAAGGTCCGTGCTACCGTTGCCTGTTCGAGGAACCGCCGCCGCCGGGTCTGGTCCCGTCATGCCAGGAAGCGGGGGTGCTGGGAGTGCTCCCGGGTGTGATCGGAGGTTTGCAGGCTACCGAGGTTTTGAAACTCATTCTGGGGAAGGGGGAAGTCCTGAAAGGAGAGTTGCTCATATACAATGCCTTAAAGACGACCTTCAGAAAAGTAAAAGTTCCTAAAAACCCGCATTGCCCCCTTTGCGGGGAGAACCCGACGATTACCGAACTTATCGATTACAACGAAGGCTACTGTGCGATGCAGTGAGGCAAAATTCCCGTTCGATCTTCTTGTCATTGTAGATAAGAGCGGCAGTTGCCGCCATACCCGCGTAGGAGGGTATCCATTTTTCAGCTCTAGCTGTCTGTCTGCCGGCAGGTCCGATTGAAGTACTCGGGCATGACGGCTAAGGAACTGGAAATCGGTAGTTTACATGAATAAATAATTAGGCTTTTTTTTATGGCTGTTCTGACCATCCCCAAAGAAATATTCGACAAAATGATTGCCCACTGCATATCCGGCTATCCCAACGAGGTCTGTGGAATACTTGCCGGAGAGGACGGCAGGGTCCGGAAAATCTATGAAATGACCAATGTCGAGCCTTCTCCGGTCAGTTATTTCATGGACCCCAAAGAACAATTTAAGGCTTTGAAAGATATAAGGACCGAGGGTATAAAGATGATTGCAATTTATCATTCCCATCCTTCTTCATCTGCGTACCCCTCGGCGAAAGACGTGAGTCTTGCCTTTTATCCCGATTCTTTTTATTTAATCGTAAGTCTTATGGAAAAAGGTAAACCCGAGTTGGGCGTCTTTGAAATCATCGAGGGAAAGGTCCATCATGCGGCGCTTGAGATAGGGAATTAATCGCGCGTTTCGATTGACGACGCCGAAGAAGATTAATTAAAATATAATTGGATTTTGAGCATCGTATTGAGGGCCGGCGACACCAGAAGAAACCTCCGGCAAAGGCGTATATAGACAGGAAAACAGGCCTTTATTTCGCTTCATGAATCTGGAATTCTCTGATACCGGAATAAGGGTTTTTTAAATGGTATATAATTAATCCAGGAGGATTAAGATGAACGGATTGAAAACAGCCGCGTTGATGGTGGTGCTGACCCTGCTTCTTGTGTGGGGCGGGGCTGCTCTCGGCGGAAAACAGGGCATGACGGTCGCACTCGTCTTTGCCTTCATAATGAATTTCGTCAGTTATTTTTTCAGCGACAAGATTGTATTGAAGATGTACAGGGCCAGGGAAGTAGGCGAGGCTGATGCCCCTGTTTTATACAGGATCGTAAGAAGGTTGACCCAGAAGGCGGGAATGCCGATGCCGAAAGTATATATAATACCCGATATGTCGCCTAATGCTTTTGCTACGGGAAGAAACCCCCGGCACGCAGCTGTTGCTGCGACGGAGGGGATCATGCAGATCCTCACCGAGGAGGAACTTGCCGGTGTCATGGCCCACGAACTCTCACATGTCAGTCACAGGGATATACTTATCGGTACGGTTGCGGCTACAATAGCAGGAGCCATCAGTTATCTCGCGTTTATGGCTCGGTGGGCGATGATCTTCGGAGGCAGGGACGACGAAGATGGGAATCCTTTTGCGGCTATTGTGATGATGATTGTCGCTCCGATTGCCGCGATGCTCATCCAGATGGCCATCTCCAGGTCCCGTGAATACGCCGCGGACGAAGGAGGAGCGAAGCTGCACGGAAATCCAATGGCCTTGGCGAATGCCCTGCGAAAGCTTCATAAGGGGTCGTCCATGATCCCGATGCATGCTACCCCGGCTACGTCACACATGATGATCGTAAACCCCCTGAGCGGGAAATCGATGATGAAACTCTTCAGTACCCACCCCCCTGTCGAGGAGCGCATCGCGAGACTCGAGGCGATGAGAGGTTCGATGTAACCTTTTTGACACGCCTTATCTATTGGGAGAAGTCCCTTGCGAATAAGGAAGAACGATAGGGCAGAGATTTCTTCGGCAGTGTCTCTGCCCTTATTTTTGCCTGATTTATCAGGGTTTAGACCCTTGTCCTTCCTTGACTTACCTTAATTTGAGTCATTATAATCGATGTTTACGCGAGGTAAATGTGGAAGAAGTCAACGAACTGATTAAGCAACGCATCAAAAAAGTGGAAGAATTGAAGGAACTGGGGATCAAACCTTATGGCGGGCCTTTCCCCGCGACCGATCACGCGGCCGAACTGAACCTTACTTATGCAGAGTCTTCCAAACAGGATCTGGAATCTAAGCCTATAGAGTGTTCTCTCGCCGGAAGGGTCGTTGCGCTCAGGGACTTTGGAAAGGCGGCATTCGCCCACATTCAGGACGGCACGGGAAGGATACAGATATATTTGAAGCGGGACGTTCTCGGTGAGCGGTATAAGCTGCTCAAGAAGCTTGATGTGGGAGATATCATAGGCCTCAAGGGCAGGCTTTTCAGGACCAGGACGGACGAGCTTACCGTTGAGGTGGAAGACTTCGAACTCCTTTCTAAATCCATTCGGCCCCTGCCCGAGAAATGGCACGGTCTGAAAGACATCGAGACGAGATACCGTCAGCGCTATGTCGATCTGATCGTAAACCCGGAGGTCAGGGAGAATTTTGCCAGGAGAAGCGTCATCATCAAGGCGGTGAGGGATTTTCTCGAATCAAAGGGTTTTATCGAGGTAGATACGCCGATGATGCACCAAATACCGGGTGGGGCCACTGCCAGGCCTTTCAGCACCCATCATAATGCACTTGGGATAGACTTATATCTCAGGATCGCCCCTGAGCTTTATCTCAAGCGACTTCTTGTCGGGGGGTATGAAAGGGTCTACGAACTTAACAAGAACTTCAGAAATGAAGGGATATCGACAAAGCATAACCCGGAATTCTCCATGCTCGAATTCTATATCGCCTATAGGGATTATCAGTTCCTCATGTCTTTTACCGAAGAACTATTGACGGAAGTCGCCATGAAAGCCGTAGGCAGTCTTAAAGTGCCTTATGGAGATCAGATCATCGACCTGACTCCTCCATGGCCCAGGGTGCCCATGCTCGATGCATTGATAAATAACGGCGTTCCCCGGGAGATATTGAATGACGCGGATAAAGCCAAGACGTGGGCAAGAGCAAACAGGATAGATATACCTGAAGGATCTTCCCTGGGGAAGATCCTCGATGAGATATTCAAGGAACGGGTCGAGCCGGGCTTGATACAGCCGACCTTCATCACCGACCATCCGGTCGAGCTTTCTCCACTGGCCAAGAGGAAAGCCGACAACCCTGCGCTGGTCGAACGCTTCGAGCTCTTTATAAGCGCAAGAGAACTCGCGAATGCGTTCTCGGAATTGAACGATCCTTTTGACCAGAAATCGAGGTTTCTGGAGCAGGTGTCCGCGAAGCAGGCCGGTGATGAAGAAGCCCACTGGATGGACGAGGACTTTATCAGGGCGCTTGAATACGGGATGCCTCCTGCCGCGGGTGAGGGGATCGGCATCGACAGACTCGTCATGTTCCTGACCGGTTCTCAGTCGATCAGGGACGTGATATTGTTTCCCCAGCTCAAGCCCGAAACGGGGGAACCTGTTGTCAGGTCCGATGCGGATACATTTGATGAGGAGCCAGTATAAGTGGGTTATCTTCGTAAATTCATTTGCCTCACGCCTCACGCCTCACGCCTCGCACCGATTTCATGAAACATCCCTATCAGGTTTTTATAGCACTCCGGTATCTGAAATCCAGAAAGAAGCATAAGGGGGTTTCCGTTAACACCGCAATATCCATCGGCGGAGTTGCGGTCGGTGTTATGGCGCTTCTCGTAGTCCTTTCCGTGATGACCGGGTTTCAACAGGACCTCCAGAAAAAAATCCTGGGTGCAAACGCGCACGTGATTATCCGCAATTACCACGGACCCTTACGGGACTACAAAAGTCTGTTGGAAAAAGTGAAAACCGAGAAGCATGTCGTTGCTTCGGCCCCTTTCGTTCTCGGACAGGTGATGGTTTCCTCCGGTGAGAAGGCCCATGGAGTTTTTCTCAAAGGAATAGACCCGGAGGCGGAGGCAAAAACGACTGAACTGCTCTCACGTATAAAAGACGGGGACGTCCGCGGACTTGCAGGCGAAGATGATATGCCCGGGGTCATTCTCGGCAGGGAGCTTTCCGGAATTCTGGGAGTATTCGTGGGTGATAACGTAAATATAATATCTCCTATGGGCGAGATCGGACCGATGGGTATGCTCCCCAAGGTCAAACAGTTCAGAGTCGCAGCGATATTCGAGATCGGGATGTTCGAATATGACACCAACCTTGTGTTGACGTCAATAAGTGCGGCACAGGATTTCTTCGGTCTCGGGAACGATATAACAGGGGTGGAACTGAAGCTGGACGACATCTACAGCGCCGAAGAGGTGAGGAAGGAACTCCAGGAAAAACTTGGATATCCCTTCAATGTCATGGACTGGATGCAGATGAACAGGAACCTCTTTTCCGCTCTGAGACTGGAGAAATTTGCCATGTTCATCATCCTCGTTCTAATCGTGCTCGTAGCCTCTTTCAATATTATAAGCAACCTCATAATGAACGTGATAGAAAAGAGCAGGGAGATCGCCATACTTAAGGCTATCGGGGCCACTAACTCGGGGATTATGACCGTTTTTATGCTGCAGGGCCTGCTTATCGGGCTTATCGGGACGACCATCGGGATAACGGGAGGGTTTGCCCTTGGGTATGTCCTTAATACATATGAGATCATCAAGCTCCCCGCCGACGTCTATTATCTAAGTCATCTCCCGGTCAAGATGGAGCTCTTCGATTTCATCGTCGTATCAGTCTCGGCAATCACTATAAGTTTTGTCGCAACTCTCTATCCGGCCTGGCAGGCGGCGAAATTGGACCCGGTGGAGCCGTTGAGGTATGAATAATCAGATGTCCGATGACCGAGGGTCCATTAAAAAGATGCTGGAGACGGTCGGAGTGAACAAATCTTTTACGACTCAGGCGGGGAAGCTCGATGTGCTGAAGGACATCAACCTGACCATCGGAGAGGGTGAAATGGTAGGGATTATCGGCGCTTCAGGCGCAGGGAAAAGTACGCTCCTGCATATTCTCGGGGCTCTGGATAAGCCGACATCCGGCAAGATTTTATTCAGGGACAGGGACATCGGACTACTGGATGACAATGCGCTCGCCCGATTCAGAAACACCACTGTCGGCTTTGTCTTCCAGTTTCACCACCTGCTGCCTGAATTCAACGCTCTCGAAAATGTTATGCTCCCCGGCCTGATAGCAGGTATGCCCGTACAGGATGTGGAAAAAAGGGCCGGGGAACTTCTCGCGGAGCTTGGACTGCAAATGCGTACGAGCCACCGGCCCGGAGAAATGTCGGGAGGAGAACAGCAGAGGGTTGCCGTTGCCAGGGCGCTCATACAGAACCCCGGAGTTGTGCTCGCCGACGAGCCTACGGGCAACCTGGATACCGCAACGGGCAATGATCTTTTCGAACTCCTCCTGGATTTAAACAGAAAAAAGGGGATAACCTTCGTCATCGTCACGCATAACCGGGACCTTGCCGACCGGTGTCACAGGGTGCTTGAAATGGCTGATGGAAGGTTTCTGTAATTCGTCGGCGATTAGAGCCTTATGCCCGGCCATTTATCTATAGGATCGACCGAGCGTACTACATGCATACCGGCCCCGGCGAATCTCCGGAAAGCGTTGTCCGCCTGGTCCGTATAGTCCATGACCCCGGGCACCACGACGGGTGAGGTGCAGTCCTCCAGAAGATAGACCTTCTCGACCAGCTTTCTGTCCCGGGCGAGAATGTCTTCGAGCAGGTCGTCAATTGTCCATGCTACGCAGTGGCTTTTGGCCTGGCCGGCGATAATTATCGCATCGAATTCTATGAGCTTCCTGAAAAACTTCTCGCTCTTCAGGCCGAGTTCCTCACCCTTCGGACCTTCTTTAACTTCCGGGCCGAGCACGGAATAATGTTCGGTAAAAGACCTGTCGCCTTTTACATGAAAGTCAGGCTGGCTATAACGGGCCACACAATGGAAAAAAATGGCCTCTTCAACGGAAGAAACCAGTGCATGCCCAATACCTCCAAGTATCCCGTGATAAGGCCATATAGTGAGATCGTATTTCCCCCCTTTCTTCAACTGCCTGGTGTAATGGATGAGCAGCCGCTGACCGTATTCCTCATCGACCTTGAAATTGAAGCAGAGATCGGGGTTGAATTTCCAGACGCCTTTTTCAACATCTTCCTCTGAGATCAGAGTGAAGGGAGCCGGATGTTCTCCTTTATCGTTGACAATAAAAATAGGATGAAATATCTGCATCGCGTTATGGGTATCCATCGTGGGGCAGATCTGGGTTATCACCCCCAAATTCCTGTAAATGAATTCGCAGAGTCTCCGGCTGTCGTCGACTGCTCCCGTTCCAGAACGTCCTGCAACGTATAACTCGTGTTCCGGTATGCAGAAAGAATTCTGAACATCGACCGCAACCAGACATATCCTGAACCGGTCGTCACATGCCGGGTGTAGAGCATGTTTGTCCGCCCATGCCCTTGCCTGTTGGTCCCTCTCCAAATAAGGGACTTTCCAGACTTTGTCTGCCTTCGAACCGTCGAAGTGAGGCGGGATTGGCATGGAGATCTTCGTCATATCACCTTCCTTCAATTACAGCCGATATTTTTTCCTCAAAGCCGCCTCCACCGGCGCGGGGACCAGTTCCTTTACCGGCCCGCCCAGGGAAGCGATCTCTTTCACAATTGTTGCGGTAAGAAACGAATATTCTTCGCTCGGCATCATAAAAACAGTCTCTATTTTGGGATTCAGCCTTCTGTTCATAAGGGCCAGTTGAAGTTCGTATTCAAAATCGGAGACCGCTCTTAATCCCCTGATGATGGCCGCCCCTTTGGTCTTCCGGACAAAATCGACGAGAAGACCTCCGAACTCCTCTATCATGACCCTTTCATTGCCCTTGAGAGATTTCTCTATCAGAACGAGACGCTCCTTTACACTGAAGAGGGGTTCTTTCTTCAAACTAGGCGCAACGGCCACGATCACTTCATCGAATATTCTGAGGCTTCTCACCACCAGATCGAAGTGCCCGTTAGTGAACGGATCGAACGTCCCCGGATAGATCCCGATTTTATGATTCATCGCGCGTCCTGTACAGCGAAAGCATCGTGTCTCCGTACCTGTATCTTTTCACAAGGTGCAGTGTTTGCATATCACCGGGGAGCGTTGTTTTGGAAGCATGCTCGATGATTAGGCAGCCCGAAGGCTTCAGGATATTATGCCTGTCGATATAGGATAATATACGGTCCCTTTCTTCTGAAGCATAAGGGGGATCGGCAAAAATGATATCAAATTTCTGCCCTGACTCCGAAGCTCTTTTAAGGAAATCGCGTGCAGGCTCTGTGTATGAAAAAGCTTTACCCGTCAATTCCATTTTTCTTATATGTTCGTCTATCGCCTTTACCAGAAAGCGGTCATTCTCGACAAAAAAAACCTTCTCCGCGCCTCTCGATATAGCCTCGAATCCTATTGTCCCGGTGCCCGCGAAAAGATCGAGAAAGGATGCGGACCGGATATCTTTCATTACGATGCTGAAGAGCGCTTCCCTCACCTTTGCGGAAGTCGGCCGTAACAGGGCACTGTCGCCGCGTTTAGAGACAAGCTTGCCGACCGGGATCTTTCTGCCCTTTAATTGTCCGCCTGATATCTTCAATTTTTACTCCCTGCCTTATTTGGATAAAATCCTGTTTCGCTTGTCATATATTACAACACCATATGGTATGCTGCAATAGAGTGCGGTTGGTTAGGGCCGGTTTCCGTCGGTTTCATAATCCGATTGACATTTTGGCGGCGGTGGGATATTTTTTAGGTGAATCTCAGAGAAAAAGCTTTCAGTCAAGGAGGAATTTATGTCGAAACTTCCGGACCAATATGTAGGGATAAGAAAAAGGTTTAAGAAATACCATAATGCCTTGAGTAATTTAGGGAAAGCGGCCAGGGACGCAGGGCCTCTGGATGAAAAGACCTCCCAGTTGGTACAAATGGCTGCTGCTGCTTCAGTCAGGTCCGAGGGCGCCGTCCATTCTCACGCGAGGAGAGCGCTGGAAGCCGGAGCCTCTGCAGATGAACTATACCATACGCTTCTGCTCCTGACCAGTACGATAGGTTTTCCGACGGTTTCCGCTGCTATTTCCTGGATAGACGATATTATTTCCGGACAATGACCGGCCGGAGCGGTCGAAAGAAGGGGACGGGATTCGCAAGTTGAACTGAAGTCATTTTCACTGACCGGTTCCGGGACGTTCTCGACGGCATAAATGTTACAATTTATCCGTGGGAAAAAAAGACTGCAGGAATATTCTTGTCAGAGGCGTAAACTGGATCGGCGACGCGGTTATGACGATGCCCGCTTTGAGGGCTCTGCGGGCCGCACGGCCGGATGCGAAGATAACACTGCTTGTTAGGCCCTGGGTTTCTCCTCTCTTTGAAAAAGACCCCAACATCGACGAAATATTACTCTACTCCGATGAATTCCAGGGTATGGGGGGGAAATTGAGACTCGCCGCGGAGATCAAAAAACGTAAGTTCTGTGAAGCCATCCTCTTCCAGAACGCCCTGGACGCTGCGCTCATAACATTTCTGGGGGGGGTCCCGGAAAGGGTCGGCTACAGCAGGGATGCCAGGCGATTCCTGCTGACACGGGCCGTTCCTTTCGATGAACATGCCGGTAACATCCATCACATTGAGTATTATCTCCATTTGCTCCGAAGCTCGGGTGTCGAGGCCGGAGAGTCAAGCCCCTGGATATACCTTTCTCTTTCTGAAAGACTTGAAGCCAGGGAGAAACTCGGAGGACTTAAACGTCCGGTTGTAGCTCTCAATCCCGGGGCCGCCTATGGATCTTCGAAAAGGTGGTATCCGGAACGGTTCGGAGAGGTTGCCCGGATGGTGATCGATGAACTGGGCGGAAGCGTCGTAATATTCGGAGGCTCGGGAGAAAGACAAATAGCCGGTGAGATCCTCGAATCCGTCGCTTCGGGAGGAGGAACTGAAAATTATCAGTCGGAAAGCAGGCTCGTGTCTTTTGCCGGGGAGACCGGATTGAGGGACCTCTGCGCCCTCATTTCCGAGTGCGATGTGCTGGTAACAAACGATTCCGGCCCCATGCATGTGGGGTATGCGGTAGGGACACCCCTGGTTTCGATATTCGGTTCGACGTCATTCGAGTTGACCGGGCCTGTAGGCGACGGCGGTATCGTAATCAGAAAGGATGCTGAATGTGCCCCATGCTTTGAAAGGGAATGCCCGTCAGGAGATCTGAGGTGCATGGATCTTATCACGGTCCCCGACGTCTTTGAATCCGTTAAAAAACTTCTTCCTCGAAATAGAGCCGTTTTCTTCGACAGGGACGGAACTCTTTGCAGGGACGTTCATTATTTGAAGAGCATGGATGAAGTTGAGATGTTTCCGGAAATTAAGGGGCTTTCACGGTTAAAGGAGAACGGCTATTTACTGATCGGCATCACGAACCAGTCAGGCATAGCAAGAGGGATTGTTGATGAAGGCTTCGTGGTGAAGTTCAATGAGATTTTCATGGATCAATACGGATTCGACGGATTCTATTATTGTCCCCATCATCCGGATGAAAAGTGTTCCTGCAGGAAACCCGAACCCGGACTACTCGTGCGTGCCCGCAATGACTTCTCGATCGATCTCAAAAGGTCCGTCGTTGTCGGCGATAAGGACCCGGACATGCTCCTTGCAAAATCGGTCGGGGCGGTTGGCATTCTCGTTAAAACCGGGCAGGATATGTCTTCTGCACATGCTGATTTTACCGCCCATCATTTGGGCGAGGCAATAGATATTATCGCTGGAATGGGGTTAGAATAATAGAGTTCCAAAAACACTCGGCTGCGGCCGGTTTTTCATCACCCCGAACTCTGTTGTTGTCCGATTTTTGACAGATATCAGATCAATGAAATGAAAACAATAAAATTATCCGGAGCGCCCAAAAAAATTCTTATCGTCAAGCCGAGCTCGCTCGGAGATGTTGTTCACAGTCTTCCCTTTCTGAACCTCGTGAGATGCCGTTTCCCGAAGGCGGAGATCCACTGGGTCATAGCAAAAGGACTGGAGGGTCTGCTCGACCACCACCCCATGGTCGACAAACTGAAGGTCATCGATAAGGATTCATGGAAGGAGATTTCCCGGTCTCTGACAACGGCCGGCGAATTGAAACGTCTTTTTCTTGACCTTAAGAGAGAAAAATACGACCTCGTCATCGATCTTCAGGGCCTTCTCAGAAGCGGTGTAATTGCGCTGTCTACCCTCGCCCCGGTGAGGGTGGGACTTTCCGAGGCAAGGGAGGGCAGCGGGGCATTCTACAATGTGCGGGTCAAAGGCGGTAAAGACAGGCATGCGGTAGACAGATACCTTGCAGTCGCAGAGGCCCTGGGTTGCTTTGCCGACGAAATCCTTTTCCCCTTTCCGCTTATGAAGGACCGCATGGAAAAGATAGAGGAACTCAAAAAATCATTAGGGCAATACGCCGTCGTCATTCCGGGTGCCCGGTGGAAGACGAAGCTTTGGCCCGCAGAGAACTTTGGAAGAATTGCATCACTCCTCTCTCTGAAATCTATTGTTGTCGGGAGCGTCTCGGACAGGCCGATCGCCGATGAGGTGGTGAGACTTTCGGGGGGGAAGGCGGTTTCTCTTGCGGGCGATACGACATTGGGAGAACTGATCTCGGTTATGCGCGGTGCATCTTTAGTGATTTCGAACGACACCGGTCCGATGCATATTGCCGCAGGTTTCAATATTCCCGTGGTGGCTTTTTTCGGGCCGACCAGCCCCCTCAGGACCGGTCCTTACGGGAAAGGTCACGTAGTTATCACCAGTGAACTTGAATGCTCACCCTGTTTCAGAAAGAAATGCAGACATGTGAGATGCATGAGCAGTATCACGGTCAATAGTGTGCTTGATGAAATTGTGACCCGGGTGTCACCCCGAACGGATGCCTGAAATAACCTCCGAGTTACGATGAAACGAACCGCGAATCCCGGTCATGCAGCGGTTATTTCAATCTTGGCGTTGGTGACTTATGAGATCCTTTATCTTTACAGAGCATATGACGACAACCGTCTGACGAGCTGGAAGTTTGCATTCTCTGTTGCCGATTTCTGGCATGTTTTCTTTATTCTGATTGCAGGTATTGCGTTGGCATACCTTCTTTCCAGGGTTTCTCCTCCCGTTAGATTCCGGGCCCTGTTTCTTTTTTTTGTTTCCTATGCCGCTGCCGCGGTCTTCTGGCAAGAACCCGAACTCATTGTGGATGCATCGCGCTACTTTACCCAGGCCAAACATCTCGAACTTTACGGAGTGGGTTATTTTTTAAGGGAATGGGGTGGTGCGATCCGCCCCTGGACAGACCTCCCCGCTGTCCCTTTCCTCTACGGCCTGATATTCCGTTTTGCAGGTGAGTCCCGGATTGCCGTTCAGGCTTTTATAACTCTCCTGTTTTCATTGACAGTGGTGATTACCTATTTTATCGGGAAAAGACTTTGGGATGAGGACATGGGCTTCTATGCCGGGCTTCTCATTCTCGGAATACCGTATCTTTTTTCGCAGGTGCCTTTAATGCTTGTTGATGTGCCTTCCATGTTCTTTCTCACCTCCTCCATCTATATTTTCATTACTGCTCTCGACCGAGGGGGAAAGAACATGCTTATGGCTGCTTTGGCCGTCTTCTTTACATTCTTTGCGAAATACTCGACATGGCTTATGCTGAGCGTTCTGGCTGTAATATTTTTTGTGCACCTTGCAGATCAGCCGGCCTCTTCGAGAAAAACTTCTCTTTTCAGGGCCTTCTTCGTTGCCGTGTTCTCAACAGCGATGATCCTTGTCGTCGTTTTTCTCAAACTGGACGTGTTCAAAGAACAGATAGACCTTCTGATAAATTACCAGAAACCGGGACTGGAGAGATGGGGGGAGAGTTTTATTTCCACTTTCTTCTTCCAGGTGCATCCCTTTATTACGCTCGCTGCAGTGTATTCTGTTATCGCGGCTGTGAGGAAGAAGGATTTAAAATACTTGGTCCTTTTTTGGCTTCCGGCTATTATCATATTCCTCCAGATAAAGAGGATCCGCTATACGATCATGGTATTCCCGATGCTTTCTCTCATGGCATCGTACGGCTTCTCTCACATGAGGAACAGGGAAATTCCACGGTTCATCTTGCTGTGTGCCGTCTCTTGTTCGCTGATTATAGCGGTGTTTGCATATCTGCCCTATCTTAATAGGATAAGTGTGGTGAATCTTCAAGAGGCTGGTGAATTTGTGAATACCCTTGAGGGAAAGGAAGTCGAAGTCTTTACTCCTGCAACTTCCATCCCCGTCCTCAACCCGGCCGTATCAGTTCCGCTTTTCGATCTTTATACCGACAAACGGATCTGTTATAAATACAGGCCTGCTTTTTTCCCGGAGCCGGATGCCGTGAGAAAGTCGGCGCTCCGGTTCACCTGGGAATACAGAAATCCCGCCTATTATAAAGACGCTCCACCGAAGGGTTCCCCTGTGGTAATTATAGACAATGAAAGAGGAGGTGCGCTGCCGGAAGAAATCAGGCAGAAGACGAGTGGACTGAGAAGGACCAGGGTCTTCAATATTTCCGAGGGCATTTTTGGTTACCAGACTTTGGTGACTGTCTATTACTGAACATTTACACTGGGAAATCACCGAGCGGCGGACCCGTCACATCTCTCCTTATAATACTCAAAAAATCTCGGGACCTGAAAGCGATAAGGAGCTGAAATATCTGAAGCATTGCATATAAAGACTATTGACCTTTGTCTGGATTTTGATTTATATTAGGTCAAATTTCCCAGGATTAACACATCTTAACAGAGGGGGTAATATGACAAAAAAGGTCGCGGTAATCGTAAGGGGCAGACAGCATGAAGCTTTAAGGATGGCCGTGGGTCTTACTCTCGAGGACAATGCGGTGAGCGTATTCGTCATGGACGATCCGCTTCCCTCGGATGAGAATATCGATCTCAACGTAGAGACTCTCGGTGATATGGATGCCAGGATCATTTCGAACAATCCCGAGAACAAATTCGAACAGATGACCACTGATGAAATTGCCCGTGCCTTGCCGGAATATGATGTGGTGATTCCCTACTAACGGTTGGAGACGCAGAGAACGTTCTTTAGATCTATCGTGAAAATATTTTAAGGAGGAGACATGAAACTTGGCATCTTCGTCAATACGAACAAACACCCCGAACATGTAATAGGGCTGGCAAAGGCGGCCCTTGCCAAGGGGCATGAGGTGACCGTGTTCAATATGGACGACGGCACAAAATTGCTGGGCACTCCCGAATTTTCGGAACTTTGCAAGACCGGTGGAGTTACCATGAGTTTTTGTGACCACAGCGCGAAAGGCATGAACATCGCTACTGAGGGGTTGCCTGAAGAGATGGTCTGCGGCAGCCAGTACAATAACGCGCGTATGATCAACGAGTCCGACAGGGTTATCGTTTTATAGTACCGGCTATTGGGTTTCAGAAGCATAAAAGCAAGATAACGGAGGATGCGCTATGAAGATTCTACATATACTCAGTGACGGGCCGGTGAAGTTGGCAGATCAGATCATCGGCGTCCAGTCAAAGGACAATGAGGTGAAGGTCATCGATATGACCAAGAAAGAGGCATCATATGAAAGCATCATCGATGATATTTTTTCGCATGATCGGGTAGTGTCCTGGTAGCAGGGAAGGTGATCGCAGGTCTGTCGGATTAAAAGACCTGTAGCGTGGTTAACTTTAACCAGTAAATCAAGGAGATTTTAATGAAAAGACTACAGGCGATATTTATTATGACGGTTCTCTCGCTGGCGTTGACTGTGCCTGGCTCGTTCGCGGCGGACGATATGGCCTCAAAGCTCAACGCGGTGCTCTCGAAAGCGGCTGCGGAGAAATTTTGGCAGGTATCGGCGGACGATGTGCTTGCTATGATAAATTCTAAAAAGAAGGATTTTTTGGTCGTCGATGTTAGACCGGCCCCCTCCCTTTACGCGTCGGGACACATTCCCGGCTCTATCTTTATTCCCACTCAGGACATTCTCAAACCTGAATCTCTCAAGAAGCTGCCGAAAAACAAGAAGATAATTCTCGTGTGCGTCACCGGTCAGACCCAGAATTTACCTGTAGTGGCCCTGAGGGCTCTCGGTTATAATGCGATGACCATGAAATTCGGTATGGCGGCATGGGACAAGAATTCCGTGGGCGTCGGGTTTATGAAGGGAGCCTTACAAGGGGCGGAGACAAAAAATTATCCGCTGGAAAAATAGGGATATAGTCTCATAATGTCAATAAGAAATTTATCAGGGGCATGGATATGTCCCTGATAAAAACGAATTGATGGATAAACCATCTGCTCAGATTAAGAAGAACCCTTTCTCGTCGTTTTTCTTTAACACACTGTCAGTGTCTTATCAGCCGGTGCTAAGATGTTTTTTTTATTACGGAATTCTCAGTATATAAAAAATAATCGTAAGACCTTCTATTTGTTATCTGATGAGGAATTTAAGCCGAATCGAGTGAAAAGTCTAAACTTATAATTAGAGATTGATTTTTGATTAGACTTTTTTGTATATATATGGGCACAAATTGAGGTTGGCATAAGATCCTGAAAAAACAGGGAAAATAGTCGATAAACCGAAAGCCAAGGAAGGGGGGAGACCAGATTTTATTCCTCAGGGAGGCGGGATGAGAATTCGTACACATGTTTCTATTATTATAAAAGGAGGTAGATAGGACGGTGGAAAAAAGAAATCAAATCTGGGCTTTTATAGTCACAGGGCTGCTGGTCCTGATCAGTTTGTTGTATTACAAGGCGAATGTCTATTACATTTACCTGACGGTATACATCTGGTTCGGATTTGCATATGGAATGATGCTTCAGTACGGCAGGTTCTGCTTTGCTTCTGCGTCAAGAGACCTTTTTGCAGCGGGGGTCCCGAGGATGGCGGTCGGGATCCTTTTGGGGCTCATTTTCTTCAGTTTGGTTGCCGCTTTCCTGACTGCCAATAGTATGACCACCTTTCATGCAGGACCAATCGGCGGACATGAGGTAATAGGGGGGCTGATATTCGGGGTCGGGATGGTACTTTCGGGCGGATGTGCATCCGGCTCTCTTTATAAGATAGGAGAAGGAAACGGTACCTCCATTCTCGCAATAGTGGGCATTTCTTTTGGGCAGGCCATCTTTGCGGATATTGGGGGGATATTCAACAAGTTTCTTCCGGAGTCCTGGGTAGATACGGCCGTATCACAAACATGGATTCCCAAGGAAAAGATTACTTCATGGTTCGATTATTTCCTGGTGGGCAATGTTTTTAATAAGCCCAAGATGACACTCGATGAGGCAGGGTTCATGTCCGGATTCAACGGTATAACCAAGTACATTTTGAGCGATGCGGTCATCAACACCATAATCCCCGCCATCCTGCTGATTGTTGTAATCTACGCCTTCTATATCAGAAAAGGCTTCCTTAAGAGAAGGGCCAAAAAAGGCGGCTCAACCGGACTTGGCGCCGACGTGGCAGGTATTTGGTCAATGATAACAGCGTCGAAGAGGACTTCCTTAATGGGCGTTCTTATAGGCATGACAGCAGGTTTACATATTTTTGTCTTGAAAGGTATGCAGATAAAATTCGGTGTTCCGAATTTCGGGAATCTCCTGACAAAGATGGGGCATGCCGCAGATGTTTCGATAAACGGTACCATATTCGATCCCGGATACTGGTATATTACAACCCAGGAGGCGCAGTTCGGCGCATGGGTGCTCGAGAAATTTGGCTGGAACATGCGTGACAACGTGTATTTCGGCGTTTTCAACGGTCTTCCCGAACCGTGGCGCAACCCCGCGCTGTGGATGTCTATCGGTATAGTATTCGGAGCGATGGTTTTGGCCCTCTTGAACAAGGAGTTCAAATTTAAGCTGCCCAAAGGCGAGCTCATTGTGTGGGGGCTGTCAGGGGGCCTGCTCATGGGATTGGGGGCCAGAGTAGCCCTGGGTTGTAACATAGGGGCCTTTTTTATAAGAGTTGCAGGGGGAGACCCCGGTGGCTGGCTGTTTGGCATAGGCATGGTTGCGGGTGCGTTCGTTGGAGTGAAGTTCTTCAACTGGTGGTCCGAGAGAAAGATGGCAAAAGAAATGGAAGCATTTTAATCCGAAGAATTTGATGATTCGGAATATCTTGAGTGAAACTCAACAAAAAGGAGGAAGTTTAAGATGGCAATGAAGTTCGAAAAAACAGGTGAGGGTACTTATATGCTGGATGTCTGCGGCTATGTATGTCCTCATCCCCAGATCTACTGCAAGAAATCCATCGAGAAGATGGGAGAGGGTGATGTCCTCGAAATGATATTTGATAACCCGTCGTCTGCTGAAACGATAGTCCAGATGCTCGATCAGGCGGGTCATGATCTGCTGGAGAGGAAGCAGGAAGGCGGGAAAATAATATTCAAAATCCAAAAGGGATAACGAAGAATGGTTTACCTTTCGGTTAGGAGGATACGATGAAAGCATCCTTGGTGATTATAATCTTGATAGTCGTTGGCGCCATTGGGTTTCTGACGATTTACAGCCAGCAGCACGAAATGGCTGCAGTTTCCGCTCAGGGACATGAAGCCGCCGGTGGTTATGGTGCTTCCTCCGGCGGGTATGGTGCTGCATCAGGAGGTTACGGTGCGACGGCGGCAGGCGGGTACGGCGCTCCACCTCCCGCATCGGGCGGGTACGGCGCTCCACCTCCTGCATCGGGTGGGTACGGCGCTCCGCCTCCCGCATCGGGCGGATACGGCGCTCCGCCTCCTGCATCAGGTGGGTACGGCGCTCCGCCTCCCGCATCAGGGGGTTACGGCGCACCGGCAGGTTCCAGGTAAGCGAAACTCATTCCGTACAAAAAATGGAATAGAGGTGAGAAAATGAACAAGATTCTTATCGCAGTTGACGACACAAAGGGCTCAAAACACGCATTTTCCATGTGCGGAAATGTGTGTGCATGTATGCGTCCCGAAACGATAGTCCTTGTGTATGTGGAAAAGCTTGAGGGCAGGTCACTGATGACCGATGTACTTATGAGCGTGTCTGAAATGGAGACCCTGAAGAAGGCCATCGAGGGGACCGAATATCAGGAGAAACTGGATAAGAGAGCTCAGACCGTTCTTGATTATTATAAGAATGCCCTTGCAGAGAAGGGACTGGCTAATATCAAGACAGTGGTGAAGAAGGGACATCCGGCTGAAGAGATACTTAATACTGCCAAGGAAGAAGATGTGGGTATGATCCTCATAGGCTCCAGAGGCGACAGGACCACCCATCTCTTCATGGGAAGTGTCAGCAGGGAAGTGGCCAACAGCGCCGACAGACCCGTATTGATCGTTAAGTAGTCCCGGGTTTATCCGGTTGGCGGCTCTCCTCTATCCTGAGTTACCTGTCGGCAGGTAAAAAATTGCCGAAAGTTCTTATTGCCCCGCGCACAAGACGCGGGGCAATTGCTTTTAATCTTTCCTTTTTACAAAAGATCCTTCATATATAAATCCCTTTTTGCTTTTTAATTCCGGCAAATGCAATAATAAAAAATGGAAAACCTGCATGCGAGAAACAGCCGGGTTCTGGTCCTGGGCGGAGGGCTTACGGGCCTTTCTGCAGGATATGTTCTGACCAAGGCCGGATTTGAAGTAGACCTGTTCGAGCGGGATTCCGTCGTCGGGGGGCTTTCCAGGACGGTCGAAAAGGACGGCTTCCGTTTCGACCTGGGGGGCCACCGTTTCTTTACTAACGATAAAAAAATTGACGATTTCGTGAGGGACCTCATGGGCGAGGAACTCGTTTTTGTCGACCGCAAGAGCAAGATCTACATGCGCAACAGATATTTCAACTATCCCCTGAAGCCGTTGAACGCCATGTTTGGTCTTGGGTTTTCGACCACGTCGAGGATAGTCGCCGATTATTTCATAGAGAAACTCAGGGGCTCATCCGGGAAGAAGCCGCATGAATCTCTCGAAGACTGGGTTGTCAGCCGGTTCGGCCGCACTATGTTTAATATTTATTTCAAGGAATACAGCGAGAAGGTCTGGGGCATAGACTGCAGCAGGATTAGCGTTGACTGGGTTGCCCAACGGATCAGGGGCCTTTCTCTTGCCACTGCCGTGAAAAACGCCTTCTTCAAATTCAGCGGCAAGGACGTTCCTTCTCTTGTCGACAGGTTTGTTTATCCTAAGCTGGGGATAGGCAGAATTTCAGACCGCCTCCGTGAAGAGATAGATAAGCGAAATACCGTCCATATGAACACGGGCATTGAACGGGTCAATCACTCAGGGCGAAGAGTCCTGAGTGTTGAAACCAGGGACACGATCGGGACTCATGAAGTGGGAGGGGAAGAGTTCATATCGAGTATACCGATGAACAGGCTGGTGTCGATGATGCATCCTGTTCCCCCGGCTGAGGTGCTGGAGGCTGCGTCCCGGCTCAAATACAGAGACCTGGTCGTCGTTGCCGTCATGATCGACAGGGAGAGGGTTACGGACCAGACATGGATTTATATCCCGGAGCAGCGAATTCCATTCGGCAGAATCCACGAACCGACAAACTGGAGCGAAGAGATGGCCCCTCCCGGAAAGACGATCCTGGTAATGGAATATTTCAGCTTCGTAGGCGACAGGATATGGAATGAAAGTGATGAAGGTTTGACCGGGCTCACCGTCGAAAATCTGGAACTCCTGGGCTTCATCCGCAAAGATGAGGTGCTCGGAAGCCTGGTGGTGAGGGCTCCGAAGGCATATCCCCTCTTCGAGATCGGATACAGGGAATGGTGTGATAAGATCTATGCGTATCTGAGCGGGTTCGAGAACCTTCATATCGCCGGCAGAAACGGGATGTTCAGGTATTACAATATGGACCATGCCATCGGGTCGGGTATCCGCTCTGCCGAAAGGGTCCTCTCAAGGGCGGGTGGGATCCCGAAGGTCGGTACCGAAGAAGTATCTCTAGCGGGCAAAAAGTGATGAAGTGTGCGCTGATCATACCTTCCTGGGTCCCCGAGGAAATTTTTTCTTCCAAGACCGCGAGTTCCCAGATTAACTATTGGCAGCCCCTCGGGACGCTCTATGTTGCCGCGGTGCTGCAAAAAGCGGGGCATGACGTTATTTTCCTGAACGGCGCTTTTATGTCTCACGAGCAGTTGCTCGCCGACATCAAGAAATTCGGTCCCAGGTTCATCGGAATTTATTCCACGACCTTCGGGTGGGAAAAAGCGAAAAAGACCGCCGACGACCTCAAAAAACTCATGGGCGAAAATGTCTTTGTCTGTGCGGGAGGTCCTTATCCGATAGCGGCAGGGGCACGTTGCCTCGAGGACGACGGGGAGTCCTTCGATGCCGTTGTTACCGGCGAAGGGGAGTTTACGAGCCTGGAGATGGTGGAAAGGCTTGGGGAAGGCAGGACCCTGGAAGGAGTCGAGGGGGTCATTTACCGGGAGGGAAACCGCATTATAAGGAATTCCCCGAGGCCTTTGATTTCTGATCTGGACTCTCTTCCTTTCCCGGCGCGGGAACTTCTCGGCGACTCCGGGTTATATATCCCTCCGCCCGCGACTTACAAGAGAAAACCGGTGGCCGTGGTTATGACGTCGAGGGGATGCAACAGAAGATGCATCTATTGTTTTCAAATCGATAAAGACCGGAAGAGCGGGATCAGGTACCGAAGCGTTGAGAACGTGCTCAAGGAGATAGAGCATGTACTGGCGGAAGGATACCGGGAGATAAAATTCATCGATGACACGCTTGCCGCCGACTACGACAGGGCCATGACGCTGGCCAGGGAGATTAAGGCCAGAAAGCTCGATTTCACATGGTTCGCATCCGCGTGCGTAAACCAGGTGGACAGGCCTTTGCTCCAGGCTTTCAGGGACGCTGGATGCTGGGCGGTCCTGTTCGGGGCGGAGAGCGGAGTCCAGAAGAATCTGAACACGATCAGAAAAGGGACCACGCCGGAGCAGATCAAAAAAGCAGTGCAGGCGGCGAAGGACGTCGGTCTGAAAGTGAGCACCCCCTTTATGTTCGGCATCCCCGGCGAGACATACGAAGAAGGCCTCAGGACGATAGATTTTGCGATAGAACTCGATCCGGACATGGCCAACTTCCACGCCATAACGCCGTTTCCAGGAACCTATCTTTATGACAATCTGGAAAAGTTCGGCAGCGTTTCTGATGAACTCTCGGATTATACCTATCAGGGAGCAGCCTTTATCCCCCACACAATGACCAGGGAACAGATCCTCGAACTGAGGCAGATCGCCTTCAGAAAGTTTTACACCAGGCCTTCCTTCATCATTAGGAAGGTCCTTGAGTTCCGGTCCCCCCATGATTTCGCAGTCGCACTGAAGAGCCTGAGAAGTCTCTTCTTCCTCTGGACCAAGCGGGATATATTTCTGAGGAGAAGGGCCGGCAGAGGGTAGCTTTAGACTAATATATCCAGCCGTTCGATCTTCAACACCTGCATTAAGGATCTCTCGGGAAATTTCAATTCTTTTACTGGATTGACGGAAAGCCAGAAATAGGGGTATAGTTTAGTCAGGATATTTTTTATCGTTTCAAAGGACCAATAACCGGCAAATATTTTCGGGGATTAAAAAGTGGGAAATCTCTTTGCATTTTGCGAACCGCTGTCATCGATTTTGTCTTATACATTAAATTTCCGTCACGAAATAAAATTGAGAATACATGATATTTCTATGGAGGGATAATTATGACGAATAGCTCAACTGGCAGCCGGACGGCAAAAAGAACATCTCTGTTTTATCTGGGTGTCATCTATTTGATATTTCTGGTAATCACACCGCAGACAGTGTTTGGCTCCGTCATGAACATCCCGTCAGGAAGACAGGTCTTTAATTATGATGCGATGATATCGCCGGTCTTCAGTTCGGACCCTGCCGAGGCCAGGCCCGTGGGCGTGTCCAAGGAGGGAAACGCTCTTGCTGTGCGGCTTGGCCTCGCTCAATTTTCAGGTCCCGTCGATATCTTCTTCGGGGTCTATTCCCCGGCAGTGGATCAGGAGATCCACGTCCTAAGGCCGGATCGTTCATTTCAGCCTCTCTCGCACGGCCTTATTGCGTGGAAGACGGAAAGAACCGGAGCGGTCGATGAGGACCTTTTCGGTATGATCAAGATCGCCGAGCTTCCGCCGGGGAGATACACTTTTTATGTTGCCGTTACCCCATCTGATTCAAAGGATGAGTTCATTGTTTGGGAGACCTCCTATGAATTATCTCAGTCCGCAGTCATCTCGGCACTTGCATCTCTTAAGTCGGCTGACAGTTGTGACGATCTTCTGGATAGTCTTAAAGAGCGGGCGATAAGGGAGATGGAAAAGACGATGGATCAACTCATCGAAAATGTACGTTTATACGGATGGAGTTGTTTCGCTGAAATAGCAGGTTTCTCTCCCCCTGCGGCTCCTGCCGATTCGGGTGCTTCCCAGTATTCCGAGACCAATGTGCAAGTTGCGGGTGTAGATGAGGCGGATTTTGTCAAGAATGACGGCTCTTATATATATATCCTGGCCGACAATCGCTTTCAGATTATAGACGCATGGCCGCCTCAGGAAAGCCGCGTGATATCCTCATCCGCGGTTGAAGGCATCCCCAAAAAACTCTTTGTGGCCGCGGACAGGGCGATGGTTTATTCCAGCCTGGCTCCGCTGGCGGTCCCCGGGCCCTATGGCAGTATTAATAGTCCGTGGTTGGGATACGGCGGGTACTACTACGACGTGCCGCAGTGTACCTACGGATACGACTGTGATTTTACAGGGGACGGTCGCGATATGAAGATCACCATCTACGATATTTCAGATCGCTCGGATCCAAAACTCCGGCGCGAGATTGTATTGAACGGCTCTTATATCAACTCCAGGCGGATCGGCACAACGGTTCATACGGTCGCCCTGTTCCCGCCCCCATTGTTTCCCGGTGTTGCCTACTGGCCCGCCTTAATGGAGCAGTGCTGGCTGACCCCTGACCTACCTGCAAAGGATGATCTGCTCGAGGAATTGGAGGATCTTAAGACGGCGAACCGTCTTGCGATCGAAGGGGCTGACATAACCGAAGTTCTTCCTTCCCTGAAGGATACCAAGTATGTAAACGGCACGGCTATATCGGAATCGAGCCTGGTTCAAAGCTGCACGGATGTTTATCTGTCGGATCGTCCCGAGGGGCAGTCCTTTTTGTCTCTCCTGTCTCTTTCTATCGACTCAGATGAAGAAGTGCAAGGTTCAACGATTCTCGGACGGCCCGGGGCCGTTTATGCGACACCGTCCTCACTGTATGTAGCGGCGAGGCAACAGTATTACCCAGATATGGGCTGGTTCTTCCCTGTTGTTTATGAAGAACCTACAGAAGCTACCGCGATCCATAAATTCAGCCTTGGGGCGAAACTTGCCGACACACGGTACGTCGGAAGCGCCGTAGTCAAAGGCAGGGTGCTCAATCAGTTCTCCATGGACGAGCACGACGGATATTTCAGGATTACCACGACGAGCGGCCATTCGCCTGCCCCTGATGCTCACAGCACGGTGAGCATCCTGGGCGAGCAAAACGGGGAAATATCGATGGTGGGGCAGGTGGATAACATAGCTCCTTCGGAGGACATTCGATCAGTACGATTTTTCGGTGATCGGGGCTTTCTGGTGACCTTCAAGAAGACCGATCCTCTTTTCGCTCTCGACTTAAGCAAACCCTCGGAACCAAGGGTTTCAGGAGAGCTGAAAATTCCCGGTTTCTCTACCTATATGCAATTCATTGACGATAGTCATCTGTTGACTATCGGGTATGACGCCGAAGACATGGGCGGATTTGCATGGTTTCAGGGGATTTTGCTGCAGATATTCGACGTCAGCGATATGTCCGCTCCGTCGCTGATGCACAAAGAGGTGATCGGTACGAGGGGGACTACGTCTGACGCTGCAACCAACCATCTGGCCTTCAATTACTTTTCTCCAAAGGATCTTCTTGCGATACCGGCGACGATTTGCGAAGGAGGATCAGGCGGTTTTAATGGAACGACGATGACCTTCAGCGGGCTTCTCGTCTATGATGTATCGACCGAAACAGGAATAAAGAAGCGTGGAGGGGTTTCGCACGTCGATCCGCTTTCTGATGAGAGTTATAACCTGTGCTATAACTGGTGGACCCAACCCAATTCAGTGGTAAAACGGAGCATCTTCATGGACGACTATGTTTACTCCGTAGCACTGGACAAGATAAAAGTCGATTCTCTGGACGACCTCGGCCATGATTTGACCGTGATCGATTTGAAACGAGAATAAGTGACAGTTTACCCCTATTAAAGCTATTCTTTTCGAAAAAAGGTCTTAGCGGGTCTTCCCGGAGGCATCTAATAGCTGAAGTGTTCTCATATCACGCTCCCCATGGAAATACTTATCGAGGACACGGGCAAACACCTGGTGGTGATCTGAAACGGCCTCAAACAGCGTCATGGACGATTTAAGCTTCATATCGTCAGGGTAGCCGAAGATCTCTGAAGCCGACCGTCCCTCGACGGCAAGAACCGCTTCGGCGCATTCCAACAGCCTTTTTCCAAGAACAGGATGATTCAAATACTCTCCGGCTTCTTCCCTGCTTTTAATAGCATAGTATTTCGCCGTTGAACTATGGCCCAGTCCTTCGATCTGCGGGAATATAAACCACATCCAGTGTGTCCGCTTACGTCCGATTCTTAACTCCGCAATGGCGTCATTATATATGCCCTTTTGAGCATCCGTGAAACGACTTAAGTCAAATGGATCATGCCCGGTGCTACCGCTTTTTTCTGTCATGTTTGACTCCTTGCTATTATGGAAATGAGACTGCTTCAGACAGTGCCCATGAAGTTAACTCGTCCCTCTCAATATTATACTCTGCTCTATCCCTGTCACAATAAAGCTACTCCACAACTCTTCGACATAAAGCTGTAGCTAGTCTCGAAACATCGCCGAACTGAAGGACGCCTGACTTTAAACCTCTGGGAGCGAATACGATTGGCGAGGCAAAACCGTGGTGTAACAGAAAGTAGAAGTGAAGACCATCAGACAAATTCTGTGGAGTATAGGTCTAAATGTCCAGACAAAAAAAGCGGGCCTGACGAGGGCGTAAAACGAGGCGTAAAAGCTTCTATCCGCCCGATCTCTTCGGTCTGTATCCGATGCTCGTCAGCTCGGCCATGAGGGCATCGCAATGGTCTCCCTGGATTTCGAGAGCGTCGTTCTTCACGGTCCCCCCGGCGCCGAGTTTACCTTTTAATTGTTTCAGGAGCTTCTCGCTTTCACTCACCGGAAGACGAAGACCTTCCACCACGGTGACTGCCTTGCCGCCCCTTCCCTTGCGGTCGAGACGGACAATCGTCCTCGATCTTGCAGAACCGGCGGACGTGGGAACAATAGCGTCAGCCGCCTTCATCTTCCTCGGGACTGACCTTTCGGTCGAATAAACCAGTCTGGATTTATTTTCCGGCATGGTCTCATTTTAACACAGGAAGGTCATCCCAATAATGTATTTTGATCGCAGATTAATTTCGAATGCGATGAAGGCGCGGCGGCGTATCGCTGGAAAGTGGCCGAAGATGTAAGCCAGGGATAAAGGTCGGCCCGAAAGACAGCGATAACTCACAGAATCTCTCGGGAGGTTCGCTCAGACGAAACTATCGAGTTTGCCCCGTAGTCTAACAGATCATTCGGACCTCAGGCGTGCCGTCTTGCGTGTCGAAGATTTTAGGGGACGCTTTCTCCGTCGCGATATGCCGGGAGAAAATTTCACTAGAGCCATCGGGAAAAAAAGGATCCTGATTTCCATTGAAGTTGGTGACGTTAACACCGACTTACCGATACTTTCAGGAAACTGAAACTATATGAAGATTACGACTGGATTTATGCAGCAACAAAGGGCAGAGCCATTACTGACTCCGCCCTTTGTTGCTGGTAGTTGTTTTTCTAATTACCTGACTCATTGATAAAAATCAAAAGTACATCTTGGGCTGATATGGGCGTACCACCGAATTCCGCTTTTAAATTCCCCGTCAGTTTCACCACAAGACATTGTCCGTCTATTACGTCTCCAAGAGCTGCGATGACTTCCTGAGCATCGAACTTCAGGATAAGATCGGTGAAACCATCCTCTCCATTTTCAGTGCAGCTCATGCAATCGCCATATGCGTCACCAACGTACGGCGTCGCCACGTCTTCCTCAGACCAGCGGAGAGGGGCTACTCCCTCCAGTTGGATAGTTTCCGGGTCAATCGTTGCTACATCGAATTCAGGAGTTCCAAGAATTGCAACGGGTAATACTCCTTTATTCATCAAGCTTAATGGATTCGGACAGGACATGGGTTTGATGTCAGCAGAAACGCACATAGCTACACTAAATGTGCCGTCACAACTATCTTCAGCTATACCGCCCGCAGCGTCAGTAGCTGTGACAATAGCAGAATAAGCGTAAACCCCTGGAGAAATTTGAAAGACGACGTCAAGCGTTATTTCTTCCCCTACTGGCAAAGCGTGACAACTATTGTTAAGGACCGCTGGGAGCGTGTCGCCAAGAACAGTGACTGCCGAAAGGGCACTTCCAGTAATAGTTAATGCAATCTCACATATATCTACAGCACCGTCGTTTAAGATAGTGAAAGAACAGGCTACTTCGTTGACAATCGAGTCTCCACAAGTGGAAACATCTTGACAACCATTGCATTGCAAATCTACGGAGGGACCAATAGGAGCTGCGCTTGCATCTGATGGTCCTAACATAAATCCTACAATCAGTATTAGACAAAAAATCATCATCTTTGCAACTAATAAACTTTTCATCTTTCCCCCCTTTTTCTTAATTAACTTCAATTTTCTTAATTAACAATTAATTTCGACAAATTGCGTTTCATATTTATAAAACACCACCCCCTTTCATTTGAACAAACATACCCCTTTATCTAATGTTAAGCTGAAACATTCAAACTGACTATTAGCAGAAGGTTCCAAACACTGAAAAATTTAGTTGCAATAAATTTGATCAGGGGATGCAAGATTAATTCAATTTAAAGTTTCATATTCTATACAGATTTTCTAAAGCGGTTAAGAACACACGTCAATCTGCTCGAAGATGTTTGATCGGATGAGAAATGGATAGTTAAAAAGATCCGCAACTGCTTTTGATTACAGGAAGGCATCGAGAGGACTGAGGGAGATCTGCGAAAGGCCTTATCTGACCAGTTTTGTCCTGTACTCCATGGAGCCGCGAGTAAATTTTGGTAGCAGCCAAAAAGTTGGATGTCTTCCTGAAGTCCGCGCCAGTTTCAATAATCAATAACTGCGGACTCATTATCGTAGTAAGCACCGATTTAGGCGGTGCTTCGCACTTTAGTGGAGCGAAGGAAGTCGCTTTCTTCGCAACGGATTATTGTGGGCTCCTGACAGGGCAGCCTTTAATGGGTGCCCCCAAGCTATTTCTTCAATGGCCCCAAAGGTCCGCAGCTCTGGTCGACTTCCGCGCTTCCGGTCAGGATACTGGTGGTGCCATTCTTCGCGTCTCTGATGATCTGCGTGTAACGATCATTTGTGTTGTCAAACACCACGTGAAAGATCACTTCCTTGACGCAATCGCAGGACGCGTCTTCAGCCGTGTCTGTAAGCGAGAGAACGAGCGCCGACGTATCTGTGGCATCTGCAGTCCCGCTCAGGACGTACGAGAGTTCTATCGGAGGAAACGTGGGCTGGACCGACAATGCTGTCCCGTTCAACCCATAGACTGTTGGGGCTTTGTCGCTTACAGACAGGTCGAGTGTCACACCAGGAGCGCCTAGTGCGCCCGGCAACAGGCTGATGCAGACATTCAAACCTTCTGCCTGAGCGGCAGGCAAAGGAGACAGTGCAAAAGACACGAGCAACAATACCATCACGAATGCGAATCTCATAGCCTTCTCACGAACCCGGCTTGTCTTCCATCCCATGGACACCTTTTTCATCTCACACCACCTTGTCACTTATGTTGGTTGTCAATCAGTGCCGCCTTCCGGTTCCTATTGTGACTTACTTCCTCCATCCCTTCAGCGCAGCCGCAAACGGATCGACGTCAGCTGCGTTGAGCCCACCGGGCCTCCGCGCCGCGCCCGCACTTCCCCCTCGCCCCGCGCACCGTCGAACCGGCCAGTGCCGGCGATCACGTCGAGCCGGCCGAGGATGCGCGTCGAGTCGACGGACAGCTGGGTCGTGTGGCCCTCGTAGCGGCAGTACAGGATGTTGTCGCCGCCGTAGTCGAGCACGAGGAATCCCGCGAACGGCCCGCTGCCCATCCGGTAGCCGAGGGTCCCGAGCGCGCTGACCTGAACGGGCAGGGGCCCACTCGCTTCGGTGCCGGCGATCCGGAAGATCCCGTAGCGGACCGAGTCTTCGAACCCGACGTTTCGCAGACGCTGGTCTTCGGGGGCACCGGTCAGAACGACGTCGACTTCGAGATCGCCCGGCTTGCCGAACGCGATGCCGGACAAACCGCCGTCGGCGCTCGCCGGGCTACCGCCGCCCTGCTTGCCCTTCTGTCGGTGGATGGTGAGGTTGACGGTATACTCCACGGAACCACCAAGCGCCGCGCTCCGGAAGCCCGCCACCGTGCCCACACCAGTCGCGCCGGTCAGCGAGCCGCTGCCGTCGATCACGTGCAGGATCGAATTCCATCGCGAGTCGCCGGCGTCGTCGCGCACCACCACAGCTTCGTAACGGCAGGCCACGGCGTCGCCGTTCGGCCAGAAGAGCGAGAGGAACCCCGTGAACGGTCCGCTGCCGTCGATGTACTCGAGGCTCACGAGCACCTCGAACGTCACTTGCTCGCCATCGATGTCGACGATCGAGGCGAGCCGTCCCACGCCGAAACGCTCCTGCCCGACCGTGTAGAAAGTCGTGTCGCTCGGCTCGGCGGCGCCAGTGTTCGTCACGAAGGCCACGTGCAGGTGCTGTGCATCGGCGGCCGGCTGGGGCGTGGCAAGGACGCGAGAGGCGAGACTGGCAGCCAGGAGCAGTGCGGTAAATAAATGGCGCAGTATCTTCCGTCCAATGGACACCTTCTTCATCTCACACCCCCTTGTCACTCTTGTTAGTTGTCAATAAGTGCCGCATTCTGGTTTCTATTGTGACTTGCTTCCTCCATCAGTCAACTAATTCATCTAAGTCCTTAAGTCTGTGTCTAGCATGTCTACTATGTCTTTTATAGCTTAGCGCAGAGAGCGGGATTGTCAAACAGAGCGAGATTCTTGTGAGTATACGCACTCCGCTGCAGTGTCAATCTTGGCTTTGGTCAGCTTTGTTCAGCGCGGAGATAACTCCACGTACTCTATAATAGTTGCACTTTCCAATCACTACGGACTGGTCGGTGCAGTCGAGCGTACGCTCCTCCCGCTTGCCGGATTGGTAGACGTGTGGACTTCGGGACGAATCTCCGTTCGCCGTTTCAGGGCAACTGAAGTCTGTCGAATGCCGCAGGAAATTATCACCGGTTCGTATTTGTCCGATATCAACGATTGTCTAGTCTCCGAATTTTCGCTTTCATTCCGACAAATAGACTTCGGGGCAAACTCTTCAAGAGTTTCGGGTTACAGACCTGCGGACTCTCAGT
>JBECKU010000386.1:0-1833 GCA_040235385.1 Candidatus Sulfobium sp.
CCCCCTCCACATCCGCGTCCCAGAGGTCCAGGGGGTAATCGATGGGGACCTCCCCGTAGAGGGGGGTGGGCTCTTCCATCTGGTCTCCCCCTCCACACCCGACGGCGGGAACCACGAAGACCGCAACGGAAAGGGCTACCGAAGCGAATCGGGTCAGAAACCCCGGGATCGGGGCATCGGTCCCGGGCAACCCGGTGCCAGGCACACACCTCACCCGTGTTCGACACTCCATCACTCGTCTCCCTTTCTCTCATCCAGGAGGTCTCCCCTGAGGGAAGCCAGGGCGTTCATTGCCTCCAGGGGCGTCATGTGCTCGACCTCCAACTCACTCAGCCGTTTCAGCACGGGATGAGACCCGCCAAAGAGGGAGAGCTGGTCGGGTGGGGGCTCGGACAGGGGCCTGTGCCTCCACCGTCACCCCAGCCCCTCGCCGCCTCCGGAATGCGTCCCCTCCAGCTCCACCAGAAGCTCCCGGGCCCGTTGGATCACATCCCTCGGGATGCCTGCCAGACGGGCCACCTGAATCCCGTAGGACCGGTCCGCTCCACCCTCCTCCAGGCGGCGGAGGAACACGATGTCCTCTCCCACCTCCCTGACGGCAACATTCAGGTTCTTGACTCGGGGAAGAAGGTCTCCCAGCTGCGTGAGCTCGTGATAATGGGTGGCAAATATCGTCTTCGCCCCGATCCGCTCATGAAGGTACTCCGTCACGGCCCATGCGATGGACACTCCATCATACGTCGAGGTTCCCCGACCGATTTCGTCGAGGAGGATCAGGCTGCCCTCCCCGGCCCCGTGGATGATGGACGCCGTCTCGTTCATCTCCACCATGAACGTGGATTGGCCACGGGTGAGGGAGTCGGAAGCTCCGACGCGAGTGAAGATTCTGTCGCAGACCGGTACGCGGGCGGACGTCGCCGGGACGAAGGATCCCACCTGCGCCAGGAGCTGAATGAGTCCCACTTGCCGTAAGACCGTGCTCTTGCCTGCCATGTTCGGCCCCGTAAGAATCACGATCCTCCCCTCTTCGTCCAGCTGGAGGTCGTTGGGAATGAACTCCTCCGTCGGCATCATGGTCTCAACCACGGGATGGCGCCCGGCACGAATCTCCAGGAGATAGCCCGTGTGTACCTCGGGCCGAACGTATCCCCTGTCTCGAGCCACCTCGGCCAGGGCGGCAAGGACGTCCACCTGCGCCAGCCGGCTCGCCGTGTCCTGGATCCTGGCTACTTCCCGGCCCACTGCCTGCCTGAGCTGACCGAACAGCTCCGTTTCCAGGGACAGGATCCGATCCTCTGCGCCGAATACCTTCTCCTCCCACTCCTTCAGCTCAGGCGTGAAGTACCGTTCCCCGTTGGCCAGGGTCTGCTTCCGAACATACTCCTCGGGAACCCGAGCCAGGTTCGCTCGGGTCACCTCCAGGTAATACCCGAAGACCTTGTTGAATCCCACCTTCAGGGAGGCGATCCCGGTCCGCTCCCGCTCCCTTGTCTGGAGGCCCGCGATGAAGTCCCGCGCCCCGTCCCGCACGGACCTCAGCTCATCCAGCTCCGGGTCGAATCCTTCCCGGATCACTCCTCCGTCCTGGAGGTTCGGAGGAGCTTCCGGTGAGAGCCCCGCCTTCAGGAGATCACCCACGTCATCCAGCGGGTCGAGCTTTGCCAGGAGGTCGGCCAGGAGCTCGGAGGGGACACCGGACCCCAGCTCTTTCAGGACCGGTAGGCATGACACCGATCTGGCCAAACCCAGGAGGTCCCGAGGTCCCACCCGCCCAGTCCCCAGCTTTCCCCCCAGCCTCTGCAGGTCGCTCACGCCCCTGAGCGTATCCCTGAC
>JBECKU010000387.1:0-1001 GCA_040235385.1 Candidatus Sulfobium sp.
TGCAGCACGGAGACCGCGGCGTCCTCGAACCGGTCCCTAACCAGGCCGATGAACGTGGCCACGGCGCCCAGGCTGCCGCCTGACCGCCCATAGAGCGCGCCGAGCTCCAGGCCGGGGTCGAAATCTCCGGTCTCGACGCGGACATCGATGCGACATTCCGTCATGCCGGGATCACCCCCGATCTGCCGACAGGCACTGATCCGCACATGGTCAACCTCCCGTCACGGGCGGCAGGAAAGCGACCTCGTCGTTCGGGCCGATCCGGGTTCCACGCTCCGCCGTGCCGAGCAGGGTCTGGTTCAGAGCCAGCCTGACGTTCTCCGCCTGCAGGGCCCTGAGCGCGGTGTCCGGCAGCTGCTCCGCCAGGCGGCGCATCAGCTCGTCGAGCGACGCGTCGCGCTCCAGCGCGAGCTCGATCTCACCGGTGCCGACCACCTCCCGCAACGAGGCGAAGAAGAGCACGCGAACGGTCACGGCGCAGCGCCCCCGGAATCGCGCGCCCAGGCGCCGCTGCGGCCACCTTCCTTGCTTTCCAGCCGAATGGACTCGATCACCATGCCCTTATCCATGGCCTTGCACATGTCGTACACCGTCAGCGCTGCGACGCTGACGGCCGTCAGCGCTTCCATCTCCACACCGGTCCGGCCGGTGACCGTGACGCTGGCGCGGATACCCAGCTGCGATCCGCCGATGGCTTCGAAGTCGACCTGCACCTTGGACAGGGCCAGCGGGTGGCACAGCGGGATGAGGTCCGCGCACCGTTTTGCGCCCTGAATGCCGGCAACACGGGCCACCGCCAGCACGTCGCCCTTCGGGGTGCCGGCATCGAGAATCTGCGCAAGCGTCTCCGGACGCATGCGGATCGAACCGGCGGCGACGGCCGTCCGGCGGGTTTCCGCCTTCGCGGAAACATCCACCATGTTCGCCTCGCCCTTCTCGTTGAGATGGCTGAGCGGTCCCCCGCCCTCACCCGAATTCATCTGAACCTCTCGGCACTACCC
>JBECKU010000311.1:0-4733 GCA_040235385.1 Candidatus Sulfobium sp.
GGACAGCCAGGTTGAGAGCGAGAAGGACGAGAGAGGACCGCCTCAATACCCTGTATTTGGAAAAAAAAAGGGGAGTGACCGAGATGAGGGAAATGAGAAAAACCGCTTTTTCAGGACTCCTTGCCGACAGGAGCAGAAGAGTGAAGACCGAGCCTGTTCCCGCGCCTGTGAGGTCTGCGCCGTATATTAGCCCGCTTTTTTCGCTCATGGTCGAGAATGCGGTGGAAACAATGAGCCCGAAGGCAAAGAATGGGATGGACAATATCAGGTAGTATAGGGTTATGTAGAAGAGCTGGGCTTTGTCCCAGGAGAGTTTTGCCGGGTCAAAGGGTATTTCGTTTGCAAGCAGGTAGCTGAGCGGAATGCCGGCGCTGAAAAAAAACAGGTAAAAGCCGATCCTGCGTTCGTCTTTTAGTTCCTGGTAGAGCGAGAGTACGGTCCCGCTCGCTGCCAACCCGAGCATGGCGATACTTATCACCATAAAAGCGAAGTGATACCAGAGAGATATGGAGAATATCCTCATGAGTGTTATCTCATAGGAGAGACTGCATAGGGAGGCGACGAATACAGCCGGCAACAAGGGGAGCTCTCGTTTCATGATATGAAAATTATATATAATATTCCATTATACTAGAAGGAAATACGGGAGATTACTTATTAATTGAACGCGGTCCTGCATAAAGTCACTCTGTACCTCCGTATGGTGAAGTTCTCCCATTCGGTATTCGCTCTCCCCTTCGCGTTTACTTCAGCCCTGATTGCAGCTTCCGGCATCCCGCCGCTGCGGGAGGTATTCTGGATAGTAGTCGCCATGGTGAGCGCGCGTTCAGGCGCGATGGGTCTGAACCGTATAATCGACAGGACGATCGACAGCGATAACCCTAGAACAGCCGTGAGGGAGATCCCCCGCGGGGTGATTGCGGTAAGCGAGGCCGCTGTCTTCGTTCTGGCCTCTTTCGGCATACTGCTTTTTGCGGCTTATATGCTCAATCCTTTATGCCTGAAACTGACGCCGGTTGCTCTCGCGGTCCTCTTCGCTTATTCTTATACAAAAAGGTTTACCTGGCTCTCTCACTTCGTACTCGGTCTCGCCATCTCCGCCGCCCCGCTCGGAGCGTGGATCGCCATAAGGGGATCTATTGATCTCTTCATATTACCGCTCGCCGCGGCGGTAATATTCTGGCTTGCCGGCTTTGATATGCTTTATGCCCTTCAGGATCTCGAATTCGACAGACGGTACGGCCTTCATTCCATCCCTCAGAGATTCTGGGTCGGAAGGACCCTGAAGCTTTCGAGGATTTTTCACTTCCTCTCATTCTCTCTTCTTTTACTGAACGGTCTTCTTTTTGGAATGGGGGGATTTTACTGGACGGGGATGTTTGTGATCGCCGGTTTGTTTCTGTATGAGCATGCGCTTGTACGAGAGGACGACCTCAGCAAACTCGATATGGCTTTCTTCAACATGAACGGTAATATCAGTATGGCGGTTTTCCTGTTCACTCTTATGGATTATATGATATGAAAAAATACTTGCTGGCCATGTCGGGAGCGAGCGGTTCAGCCGTTGGGATCCGGGTCCTCGGTGAGCTCGTAAAGTTGTCGGAGGTCCACATGGTTATTTCGGAGCAGACATTCACGATCCTCCTGAACGAAACGGGTCTTGACTGGAGCGGTGCCGCCGATAGTGAGGTTCAGGAAAAAATAAGGAGCACCATGGGATCGGAGAATATATTTTTCTATAATGAGCGTGACTTCACCGCTCCTGTCTCCAGCGGTTCTTTTCGTACGGACGGCATGTTCGTGGTCCCCTGCTCGATGAAAAGCCTCTCCGGGATCGCAAACGGTTATACGCACACCCTGATCGAAAGGGCCGCCGACGTGACGATAAAGGAGGGGAGGCCTCTACTTATTTCTCCCAGGGAAATGCCCTTCAACGCTATTCACCTCGAAAACATGCTGAAACTGGCGCGTCTCGGTGTGAAGATCGCTCCCCCCGTTATCGGTCTTTACCACCGTCCGGAGAATTTGGAAGAAGTTATGGATTTTATCGCCGGTAAGATACTGGATGTTATGGGCATAGAACACGAGCTTTTCCGGCGATGGGGAAGTTGATATTTACATTTTGATTATGATATAGCTCATATAAACAATCCCGCCTGTCTGGTAAAATAAAATCATGTTCAAGGAAAGTTGTCCAGGAAGCCGTGAGATAAGGACCCCATACCCGGAAGAAGTTCGGTGCTTCTGGTGCGATACTGTTAACGAGATATGGACCGATGAGCCGGAGACCGCGTGCAAGAACTGCGGCAAAACCGTTTCCCGCGAAATGAGGCCGTCCTGCATAGAGTGGTGTCCCGCTGCAAAGGACTGCGTCGGCATCGAAAAGTACGAGCGTTTGATGAAGGCCCGGAAGTAGTACTTATAATGTAATTTCGGGTTGAGCGTGAATTTCCGAAACAATGCGTCTTCTCTCCTTCCCACTGCGTTCCGGGGCCTTTGCCTCTCTGTTTCATCGAGAATCGTACCGTAGGACTACTGCCTGCAGGCAGGCAGTTCGGCGAAAGTAACCGTGCATAGACCGCATCCCTCCTGGATTCCGGTTCGATAGGTCTGAAATTTGTGAATAATGAGGGACAGTACTGAAACGGATGATCCTAAAAAAAACGAAAAAAGCCTCTTATAAGAGGCTTTTTTCGTTTTTTTTAGGAATTAATTATGTATGTGTGCTAAATTCTCGCGACGTTTATGGCTTTTGGACCTTTTGGACCGTCAGTCACCTCAAAACTGACTTCCTGGCCTTCAGCAAGGGTTTTAAAGCCATTCGATTGAATTTCGGAGTAATGGACAAATACATCGCCGCCATCTTCCTTGGTAATGAATCCATAACCTTTGGTTTCATTAAACCACTTCACTGTTCCTTTCGGCATACGACTATAACCTCCTGAAAAAATATTTGAAGATTCCAGAAACAGGTAATAATAGTCCGCCAGGCGAAAAGTCTTTGCGGCTGTTATTACTGAAAAAACTTCTGAACTTCGAAAAAAGTATTGCATATCAAATTTAAAAAGGTCAAGAAATTTTTTTCACAGAGCATTCCTGGAAGACCGGGAAAAAGGACCGAATCCGAAGGCGGAAAGGACCTTTGACTGTGAAGATCTACCTTAGCGGGACCCACCTGTAACCGAATAATTGAAAAAATAAAGTCTTGTGCGATAATAAAAAAGAGATCTCGAATAGATCGGTAGAGAGTTTTGATCATGGCAGAAATACGATCCCTGGTGTAGTGAGTCATAAGTCTCTTGCCATTGCGAGGAGAGAATCGACGAAGCAATCACAGCAGTGAAAAAGGAGATTGCATCGCTTCGCTCGCAATGACGAGTGTAGAGAAGCGTTGGACGCACTACACTAGTTACTCGGGGATCGAGAAAATTGACCGAAAGCCGGGGACGGCGCTCAAATTTATCTCCGGAATGATGCTGCTCTTCCTGGTGTGGTAATTTTTCTTGACCCGGATCTTCTGAACAATTCCGCGGTCCCCGTCGGAATGCTTGCAGCGGCGCTCGTCTGTTCAACACTGATATCGGTCTATGCAAAGGAGTACAGAGAGCCCAAATCGTCCATGTAGGACAAACGCCTACAAAGACATAAGGGTGAGTCCGACAAATAAATCAGACATAATCCGATAGTTTTTTATGTATAAATAATTTAATGTAGAAAGAGGCTAGAGCTTTCCAAAGATTATATATGAAAAAGGTTTTGCGCTCGTGATGAAGATCAGATATAATCCTTCGGGAGGCATAGAACGCTTAGTTTGGAAAAAGACAGGGATAAAGACGTGAAAGATATCGGAACAGAGCAACAGAAAAAAGCCTCGTATAAGCTCCCGAGGCGGACCAATGAGAATGAGCTGCTTCTTTCGGAGATCCGGAAGGCAGGCAACCGTCCGCCTGTTAATTTCAGGGGAAGAGTCCTGGTTATGGACGACGAAGAAATCATCAGAACGATACTCGGGGTGATGCTGATGGCGTTCGGATATGAGACACACATGACTGCCAACGGGGAAGAAGCACTCGCCAGTTACATCGCAGCGAGAGAGAGCGGTCACCCTTTTGATGCCGTAATTATAGATCTGGTGATTGAGAACGGCATGGAAGGGAAGGAGACGATGAGGCGACTTCTCGATCTCGACCCCGATGTGAAAGCTATCGTATCGAGCGGAAAAACAGAGGACCCGGGTGTCACGAACTACTGGGAATATGGATTTCAGGGGGTGCTTCAAAAACCTTATTCGATCAACGAGTTGAGGCAGGTCCTGAATTATGTGATCAAGCGCCCTGTCCCCGAAAGCTTTCTCAATACTGAGAACTGATAAAAGCTTGAATCGACCTTTTATTTATCTCTTCCTGTAAGCACTCCAGTATAGACTTGAAGTGCCGGTGATGTCATTCTCAACCGTTGCGTGCAAATCTCCGATTTTTTTACTCTTTACAAATCTTTTCGCCATTCATTATTATTAGCTCAGTTGTTCAGCTAAGTGTCGAGGCAAACGGACGTGAAAAAAGTGATTCTCATTCTTCTGTTTTTGTCCCTGTTGTCAGGATTGGCTCATAGTGAGGTCCTGATTGTTCTGAAAAATGGCCAATCGTTTACCTGGGTTAGTTATACAGAAGACGAAGTCCGGTACTGCACCTGGAAAGATGTAGGGAGAAGGGTCTGCATATCCAAAGCCGACG
>JBECKU010000049.1:0-5243 GCA_040235385.1 Candidatus Sulfobium sp.
ATATTAAGGGAAGCATATTGAGATATGTGACGGCTAATTCCAGACCCGGATTTCCAGGTTTTAATGCACTGGAAACTCGCGCCAATCCCGGGAATCTGTTCATTCCGTTCCAATTCGGCACCAAGCATTGACATTTTCTTGCTCCAAGAATAACATACAGAATATAGGCAGCCGAAATCCATTAAAGAATGGATGCGGGGGACCCACTCATGGGGCGTATTTCCTGGATCTCCGGGAATAGGGCACTTCCAGGCCCGAGCCCGTCAGCTAACCTCGTAGGCATTTGGAAGGGCAAAAGGCAGAGACAGGAACCGCTGCTTGCCGGTTTTTTTCTTCTTCTTTGCCCGCAGAGGAGGAGAATATGCTCAGCAGAGAATCTGCCAGGGGGATTATTAAGTCCCTCGGGCTCGTCTTTGGCGACATTGGAACGAGCCCTATCTACACTGTCACCGTCGTATTTCTTATACTCCCTCACACGTTCGACAATATAATGGGCGTTATGTCTCTGATTCTGTGGACGATGACGGTGCTGGTATCTTTGCAATATGTCCTCCTGGCCATGCGTTTAAGCAAAAGGGGTGAAGGCGGGACCATCGTTCTTAAGGAGATACTCGTCAGCCTCCTCAAATCTGGAAAGAGGACCACTTTTGTTACGATCCTGTCTATCGTAGGTGTTTCGCTCCTGATGGGCGATGGCGTGATAACCCCGGCGATTAGTATATTGAGTGCGGTCGAAGGCGCGGCATTGATACCGGGGCTCGAGCATATTTCGAAGATCTCCATTCTGCTGACCGCCGCTTTCATCTCCGTCTGCCTCTTCTCAGTACAATTCAAGGGGACCGGAAAGATCGCTTATTCCTTCGGACGGATCGTGGCGGTGTGGCTGTCCTCCCTTGCGCTCTCCGGGATTGTTTCGATCCTCGAGGCCCCCCAGGTGCTCAAGGCAGTCAATCCTTACTACGGGATGCGGTTTTTCATCGAAAACGGCTGGACCGGTTTTCTAGTCCTCGGAGAGATATTTCTGTGTGCTACGGGTGGCGAAGCGCTTTACGCTGACATGGGTCATCTCGGGGCTAAACCGATCAGGCGAGGCTGGATAATTGCCTTCTGCGCTCTCTCCCTTAATTATCTCGGACAGGGCGCCTTTCTCATGACCCATCCCGGGGCAAAAAGCCTTCTGTTTGAGATGGTCTTATACCACGCGAAGAGCGTTTATGTCCCGTTCCTCCTTCTGAGCATCGCCGCTACTATCATCGCCTCCCAGGCCATGATCAGCGGAACCTTCTCGATCGTCTATCAAGGCATAACGACTCGGATCATTCCGATCCTTAATGTTTCTTACACATCGACCCGGATAAAGTCGCAGATCTATATTCCCTTCGTGAATTGGTTTCTCCTGGGAGCAGTCCTTTTCATCATGATCGAATTCGGGGAATCACACAGGCTCGCAGCGGCTTACGGACTCGCGGTCACGGGCACGATGACCCTCACCGCAATAATGATGATCTGGATATTCCTTCTCAAAAAGAAATATTATCTTGCGGCTCTGTCTTTATTCATCACGATCGTCGATATCGCCTACCTCGGGGCGAACTTCACCAAGCTTCCGCACGGAGGATATTGGTCACTGATCCTCGCATCGATCCCCCTTTTGATGATCCTTCTCTATACTCAGGGACAGAAGAAACTCTACAGGACGCTCAACTTCATGCCGCTCGACGATTTTCTCCGTAAATTCCGTATGGTCTACCGGTCGACGCCGAGGATAAAGGGTACCGCCCTCTTCCTCCTGAAAGATATCAGGGAAATCTCACCCTACATAGTACAAAGCATGTTCTACCACGGCATGATCTACGACGAGAACATCTTTCTCTCGATCATAAAACGGCAAGATCCCTTCGGTGTCGCAGGATTCTTCAGGGAAGACTTGGCGAAAGGGTTGCGGGTCTTTGAAATTCAGGCAGGTTATATGGAAGTCGTAGATGTTGAAGACATACTCCGGGAGGCCGGCGTCGAGGAGCGGACGGTAGTTTACGGCCTTGAGGACATCACCGGCAGGAATCTTGTCTGGAAGGCCTTCTCCCTGCTAAAGCGCATTACCCCTACCTTCATCCAGTTCTACAAATTTCCCGCGAAGAAGCTCCACGGGGTCCTCACGAAAGTCGACATGTGAACTCATGTCTATAAAAGATTAAACTGCAGTACAACAGATGTCCTTTAGACCGATTATATTAGAGGATACGTTACCCACTGATAAACATAGTGAACGGGAAACAAAAGATGGGTTACCTGGCAACACTGTCTTTCTCTAGTTCACGTCATCGGATATATTGTCTATTTGCAGGGCATCCCTTAATGGACTATCCTTTGAGTATATTCTTAAGGGCGGTTCTGAAAGAAGGCGGAGGTCGAAGTGGTCCATTTTGCCGATATAAGCGATGAGGAAAGAATCAGACGGCTGGAGCATAAAGTGGCGGAGATAAGAAAGACGTTGTTCGGGGCGCTGCTTTTGGCGAAGGACATGTGGGGAGAAGATCTCTCGCGAATAGAGGAAGGTACCGAGATCATGAAGGCGATGGAGAAAGCCGAAGAAGCATTTACGGGAGGGGCACAGCCGGACAGATTCAAAAGGCTCGAACATGCGATCGATGTTATAGAGAAAAGGGCAAAAAGCATATTCGATCTAATGTCGTACATGTCAAAATACAAAAAGAACGAATAACTTCGATGCAGATCAGTATTATTCCTGTCGGCAATATCGACACCGATACTCTTGAGGCAATCTCGGAGGGCACGGCGAAGGTCTTCCCCCTCAGTGTCATGCCCGGGAAAGAAATCCGGCTACCCGAAGAATTCTATAATCCCCGGAGGAAGCAGTACAAAGCCTCCGGAATTCTTGAAAGGCTTAAAGTGCAGAAGACCGGAAAATCCGGACTGGTCCTCGGAGTAACGAATGTGGACCTCTACGCCTCGGGGTTGAACTTTGTGTTCGGAGAAGCGGATATAGTGTCAGGAGTCGTAATCATTTCGCTCGCAAGACTTCGGCAGGAGTTCTATGGCCTTCCGCCCGACAGGGGACTCTTTCGTGAAAGAGCTGTCAAGGAAGCCGTTCACGAACTCGGACATGCCTTCGGCCTTGATCACTGCGATTCCCCCCGATGCATCATGTACTTCTCGAACAGCATAACCGATACCGACAGGAAAGGCCCGGGATTCTGCAGCCCGTGCAAAGAGAGGCTTCGCATATAATGTTCGATCCGGCTGCACCGTGTGAATCTGCATAGCATGGAGCAGGCATCTTTTACTTTACATCCGGTCCCCCCTTTCAGTCTTGAACTTACCGTCTGGGCGCTCAGGCGGAGGCCCGGCAATCAGGTCGACCGGTGGGACGGCAATAATTATTCAAGAATATTCACATTTGGGGGCAATAAGCCGTTCAAGGTCTCGGCATCTCAGGGCGGCAATCCCGAAAGGCCTGAATTGAATGTCTCAATATCTCATGAGACAGCTATTAACTCTCCCCTAAAATCAGGAGTGTCTTCCATGATGCGAGAGATGTTTTCCCTTGGAAGGGACTTGAGTGATTTCTATTCGTTGGCTCGCAGGGACAAGAGACTGACGCCTCTGGTTGAACGGTTTGCCGGAATTAAGCCACCCAGGTTCCCGACTGTTTTTGAGGCCCTGGTCAATGCCTTCGCCTGCCAGCAGGTCTCCCTCGATCTGGGCATCATTCTTCTCAATCGCCTCTCCCTCTCATACGGGCCGGCATTCATAGAGGACGAAGGCGTTTCACACGGATTTCCGGGGCCTGAAAGTCTTGCAGGACTTTCTCCGGAGGATTTCAGAAACCTCGGATTCAGCAGAAACAAAGGAAGGGCCATTATCGAACTCTCTCAGGGTGTGATGGATGGGAAGCTCGATATCGGGGGCATCGAGAAAATGACCGATGCCGGGGCCGTCCGGTATCTATCCGGCATTCGCGGTGTAGGGAGATGGACCGCGGAGTATGTCCTCCTGAGGGGCCTGGGGAGAATAAATGTATTTCCCGGGGACGACGTCGGCGCGCAGAGAAATCTCGGAAAGTTCATGGGGCTTGCAGAGAGACCGGACTACGATAAGATAAAAAAGATCACTTCGGGGTGGCGGCCCTATGCCGGCTTTGTGTATTTTCATCTTCTTCTCGACAAACTGATGACGAGAGGGTATCTGACATGACAGAGCGGCCGGATATGCACAGTTATATCTGTTATCGGCCATCTCGAGGCAAAAGAGGATTTAAAAAAGTACCCGACACGGAATTCCCTCGCGCTGAAATGCCTTCCTCAGTTCCTCCGCCTTTTGAGAAAAAAAGCCGTCTTCCATGGCCCACTGCATTCCGTGTTTTTTGTAGGTAGCGTCTGCATAATGGTAGTTCAACCTGTCAATGAGCACATTCTCCACCTTTCCCTTAAGCGCATCCACCAGGTCCTCGGCTCCGGGAAGGATAGGCGCGATCATGGCAAAAGTCCTTATTCCGTTTGATTGAAGACTGGCCAGTGCCTCGATCCTCTTGCCCGATGGCGGCGCACCCGGTTCAAAAATCCTTCTTATCTTCTCGTCAGCCGTAGTGATGGTAAATCCGACCTCAACATCATTTGCTCTCTTCAGTATTCCAATGTCTCTCAGGACAAGGGGTGATTTCGTCTGGACCGTGATAGGCCATCCTTTTTCGACCAGAATATCAAGACATTTCTTCGTAATCATATATCTCTTTTCCAGTGGTTGGTAAGGATCACACACGCCGCTTATCCAGACTCTGCCCATTTTTTTCTTCTTTACCTCAGAGGCTAAAAGCTCGGGGGCATTGATTTTCACGTCGACGAACTCTCCCCATCGCTCTTTGTGACCGGTAAACCGCTTCATGAACCTGGCATAACAGTAAGCGCAGTTATGCCCGCAGCCGACATAAGGGTTTAAAGCATAATCGTAGACCTGGGACTTGGAAAGGATATTCTTTGCCCTGATCTCCGTGATCTTCATACCGTAGACTTTATCACGCTTTGTTCGGTTCACAAAGATCTCAAAGGGAATCTGATATCCATCAGCTTTGAGAATTTCAACCAGCCCGCTAGTTATGACTGAGAGTCCGCAGGTCTGTAACCCGAAACTCTTGAAGAGTTTGCCCCGAAGTCTATTTGTCGGAATGAAAGCGAAAATTCGGAGACTAGACAATCGTTGATATCGGACAAATACGAACCGGTGAT
>JBECKU010000062.1:0-26225 GCA_040235385.1 Candidatus Sulfobium sp.
GGATGACAAACTTGGTGCCTTCATAAATGATCAAGTTTTTTGCATCGTTAAATTTTCAGGATTCCCCCTTCGAAAATTTCAGGTCTGCGACCGAGGGGGCGCATTAAGAATTTTGGGCTGTCTGAGCGGAGAGAGTTCCCAAAATTTAGCGCACCCGACCGGCAACACCCCATATAATAAATAGCTCCTTGCATCCATGCCCGCCCATATTGCGTCCAACGGCCAGCTTGTCAAAAGAGGATAACAGTCCTTCCAGTGCCGAAGGTGCCCAGAGGTGAGGGAGTTTTGTCATGATGAAGCTGCCTTTAAATAAAAGCCTTACGATCTTTACAAGCCTGTCGGATGGTCGATGAATATAGTCTCAAGCTCAAACTTCTTACTGAGCAAATCCCCTACAGCCTTCACTCCCAGCGTCTCGGTAGCGTAATGACCGGAAAATACCAGGTTGACGCCCATCTCCTCCGCCATCGTATAGGCACTATGGGAAGGCTCTCCTGTAAGAAAAGTATCTATACCAAGCTTTCCGGCGTCCTTGATCGCAGACCATCCTCCTCCCGAAACAACCCCGACGTTCCGCACTTTCCGCCCGAACCCTATGAAGGATGACTTGACCCCCAGGCGCCTGTCTACGGTCGATACGAAATCATCCAAGTGCAATTCTTTTTTCGTTCTTCCCCAATATCCTATCTTCTTTCCGTGATACTCTCCGAACTCCCCCATCTTCTGTATCGAGAGAGACAGAAGGAGCTGGGCGTTATTCCCCAACTGGGGATGCCAGTCGAGGGGCAGATGGCAGGCATACAATGAAATATCCGCATCGAGGAGTATCTTGATCCTTCTTTTCATCACCCCCTTTATCGACCTTATCCCTCCCCATATAAGACCGTGATGAACAATCAGGAAATCGATTTTTTTGCCGGCTGCGGTCCGGAAGACGTACTCACATGCGTCAACCGCAATCCCGCACCTTCCGACGACTTCTCGTCCTTCGACCTGGAGGCCGTTTAGACTGTCGTCCTCAGGGAATTCAGAAAGTGAGAGTTTTTCGTCGAGGAAGGAAACCAGGCTGCTGCGGGACACTCTTTTCATGAGGATATTACGCCCGGCAAGCGCCTTCCAGATCAAACCGATAGGTATTCCAACTCCTGCACTGGGGACACCTGCCAGACCATTCCTGCGCTTTATGCCCGCACTCTTCGCAGCAATAGGGCAGCCTGAGCGACTTTTTGATATCGATGACATTCCTGAACTCTTCAACGGCTTTTTCAGGCTGGTTCCTTCTCATATAAAGGTTCCCCATCAACTGATGCAGTTCGGGATAATGTTTCCCCCCCGTGTCCACTCCCGATAAAGTCTCGAAAGCGTCGTCGATCATCTCGAGCCGGTAAAAAAGTTTCCCCAGAAAAAATCTCGTCATCTGATCGTTCGGATTCCTGGAGATGCCATTCTTATAAATCCTTATGAGACGTGACGGTTCGCCGAGGCTGATGAGAAGATCTTCAAGGCGGGCAAGCGCGATCCTTGAAGAGGTAGTCTCAAATGTCTTTTCAAGAAGATTGACAGCCTCTTCGTTCTCGCCTTCCCTCAGAAGCACTTCCGCGATCCCCAGTGTGGCTGGAATAAAGTCCTTATCCAGACGCAGGACAGTCTTGAAGGCCTTTTTCGCTTTTTCCAGTTGGTTGTTCTCGAGGCTGTGCCGCCCGTATTCGTATTTGTAGCCTATGAGGTTCTGATGCTCCCGATTCTTGTCTTTCTCGGAATGTTCATGTTTCAGGATGGTCTTCTGCAGATATACGAGGTCGTCCCACCTGAGCTGTCTTTCCAGAATATCACGCTTTTTATACATTGCGGTGAGGTTGTCCCCGTCGATCTCGAGAATGTCCTCGACGTATTTGAGGGCATCGGACCACCTGGCGGTTTTTTCCATGACGTCCTCCAGTGCGAAGAGCGTCTCCAGGTTACTTGGGTTGATGCCCCTCGCCTTCTGGTAATAGGTAATCGCCTTCTGGTAATCCTCTTCGGATGCGTGGACATCCCCCAGTCTGAGAAGGGCGTCCACATGGTCCGGTTCTTCGGCGAGTATTCCCTCGAGAGCAACTCTTGCGGCTTCCTCGTCATGGGCGAGAATCGAGTTGAGCGCCCTTGAATAGAGGTCCTGGACCCTTATCTCCTGTTTCTGTTTCTTCTGATACTGCCAGCTGTCGATGAATTTCTTCGTATCCCTGATCGCAAAAACAATGAGCATCGCAAAGGCGCCGGCGACTGCGGAAAATAGTATTAACGCGATCTTGGGAACTTCATAGACGGCCCCGAACGGAACAGCGATCGTCGTCATCTCTTCATTATGGATAGCAAAGACTGCCAGGCCAGCCAGGAAGAGGACGAAGATCAGGATCGAGAGTTTGCCCATTAGTGGTGATACCCCTTGTTGTGAATAATCGTAAAGGCCCTGTAGATTTGCTCAAGGAGCAGAAGACGGGCCATTTCATGGGTCAGGGTCATAGGGGAGAGCGATATCACGTCCCGGGCGGCTTTCTTAACTTTTTCAGAGACTCCGTAAGGTCCCCCGATGAGAAAATTGACCCTCGGAGCCCAGGACCTGATTAAGCCCGCGAACTGTCTTGATGTGAACTTCTTTCCGCCCTCATCAAGAAGGATATAGGGAATGTTGAGCTTTCCGATTCTCTCGGCTTCTTTTTCAAGCATCCTCGGTATATCTTTACCTTTTTCTTCCTTTATTTCCGTGATCGCCACTTCGGCATAAGGTTTAACCAAAGCCAGGTATTTCCTTATTCCTTCAGTGACGAACCGCTCTTTTGTCTTTCCCGTCCAGATCAGCCGTATCTTCATCGATCCTTATGGTCCGCGCGTCCATCCAGAGCTTCTCCAGGTTATAAAAGTCCCTCGTCTCCTTTTCGAATACGTGAACGATCACGTCTCCATAATCGAGAAGAACCCAGTGGCTGTATGCCAGTCCTTCTATTCCCCGTGGTTCGATGCCTTTCTTTGAAAATTCCCCTTCGATGAATTCGGCGATCGCCTTTACCTGCGTAATATTCTCTCCGGAGCAGATAACGAAATAATCGGCAATAACTGTGAGACCCTCGAGTGCGAGGATGACAGGGTCTGAGGCCTTCTTTGTCAGCGCCGCCTTGGCGGCCCTGAGCGCCAACTCTTTACTTTCTAAGAGGATTCACTTCCTTTCGGACTCCTTATTGTTAAGATAGAGCCTGCTTGAAATTATAAATGATTCCACTTCACCTGGCAACAGGTATTTTATACTCTTTCCCTCCCGGACGCGATTTCTGATATCGGTGGAGGATATCGCCATCTCTGTAACCTTCACCAGTACGGCCTCTCTCTGCGTCTCCAGCCCCAGACTCAGCGTTTTTAACTCGCCTGTATCGAGTTTACTCAGGAGTTCTTTCCCGGCGTTCAGATAGGGTGAAGAATGCAGGTCGACGAACCTGCTCTCAGGACGAGAAAGCAACGCAAAATTGACGAGAGACAGCAACTCCCCATGCTTCCACCAGTGAGGGATATCGAGAAACGCATCGATGCCGAGTATGAAATACAGCTCGGCTCCCTTGTATTGACCGAGCAGATTTTTCATCGTCTCTACAGTATACGATTTCCCCGGTTTTCCACACTCAATATCGAGCACTTCAAAGTCCGGATGACCGTCCACAGCCATCCGCGTCATTATATATCTGTGGCCGGCATCTGCGAGCTCTTTCTCCTTCAACGGGGGATTTCCCGAGGGGATGAACAGGACCTTGCCGAACTCCAGGATTTCCCGTGCTTCTTCTGCAACCCTGAGATGTCCGTAATGGATGGGATTAAAAGTGCCGCCAAAAACGCCTATTTTCATCACCAGTGCGAAGCAAGGACAGGAGAAACAGGATTATTCTTCTGCCGGGCGACGATTACCCACGAAAGGAAAAGAGGACCTGTGTCGTTCGATCTCCAGATCATATCATGTCCTGATCTGCCCGTTCCCGAGTACTATAAATTTAGTACATGTCAATTCTTCAAGCCCCATCGGACCCCTTGCGTGGATCTTGTCGGTAGAAATTCCGATCTCCGCGCCCAGACCGAACTCAAATCCGTCGTTGAGACGGGTAGACACATTCACGAAGACGGCGGACGAATCCACTTCTCTGAGAAACCTCATCGCCTTCGCATAATCTTTCGTAACGATCGAGTCCGAGTGGGCAGAACCATATTTTGCTATATGATCCATTGCTTCCTCGATGTCCTTTACGACCCTGACATTCAGGACGAGGTCCAGATATTCGTTATAATAATCCGACTCGCTCACGCCATCTACGGACGGCACGATCTTCCTCGTAGCGGGACAGCCCTTCACTACAACACCGGATCGCTTCAGCCTCTCCACGAGGGCAGGGATGAACCTCTTGGCGACAGGTTTATCGACAAGAAGGGTTTCCATAGCATTACAGGTCCCCGGCCTCTGGATCTTGGCGTTTAAGCAAATCTCGGAGGCCATCTCAAGGTCGGCATCACGGTCGACGAAGACATGGCATACCCCTTTGTAATGTTTGAGGACGGGTATACGCGAATTTTCGGTAACTGTCCTTATAAGTCCCTCGCCGCCGCGCGGAATGACGAGATCGACGATACCCTCGAGTTTCAGCATTTCCATGACAGCTTCTCTCTCGGTGATGTCGATAAAACTTATCGCACCGGGGTGGATGCCCTCAGACTCAGCGACACTTCTTAAAACTTTCACGATTGCCTTGTTGGAATGGAGGGCTTCGGAACCGCCGCGCAGCATCACCGCATTGCCCGCCTTGAGACACAGACTCGTTGCATCCGCAGTAACATTGGGGCGCGATTCATAGATAATGCCGATCAACCCGATAGGGACACGCATCCTCCCGACGGTCATGCCGTTCGGTCTCTTCCACATCTTCAAGACCTCGCCGACTGGATCGGGGAGGGCCGCGACCTCGCGAAGTCCCCTGGCCATATCGTCTATGCGTTTTTCTGAAAGCGAGAGCCGGTCTATCATGGCCTTCGAGAGTCCTTTCTTCCCGGCGGCGGCCACGTCTTTCCCGTTCGCTTTTATAAGTTCCCTTGATTTCTTCCTGAGCGCTTCGGCCATCTTCTCGAGTACGAGATTTTTCTGCACTGAAGAAGCCCTCGCGATTGAGCGGGCGCCTTCCTTAGCATCTTTTGCTCGTGCAGTCACATATTTTCTTATATCCATATAAAAGCCTCCGTTAAGATAAAACTCGCTTCCTAGCTTACAAAATAATCTGGAATTTTAAAAGTTCCCGGTCAGTGGAACACCAGGTGACTCAGAGTTTCCGAAGCATGATATCGAACGTGATTTCCGAGGTCCCCGTCTCGGATATCTTCTTGTACTGGAAATAAGAGGTCAACACCCTTTTGACATAAGTGCGGGTCTCGGGATAAGGGATGTCCTCTATAAATTCATCAACCTGGTTGTAGTTTCCGTCCATCTGCCATTTCCTCACGGCCTGTTCACCGGCGTTATAGGCAGCGATAACATGGGCCAGTGACGGAAATTCATCAGACAATGTTTTAAGATAATAACTCCCGAGACGTATGTTATTCCTCACTTCAGTAATTGCGTCTTCCCCGCGGATACCCAGTTTCAGGCGCTTGTCCAGACGGGATGCGGTTTGCGGCATTATCTGCATGAGGCCCAGTGCGCCGGCAACCGATTTCGCTTTCGCGTCAAATCTGCTCTCTTCGCGCATCACGGACAGCACGATCATCGGGTCGACGTCGTATTTCTCCGAGATCTTCTCAACTTCCTTCCAATAGGCGAGCGGATAACGGAACCGGTGCAGGTCATCGGAATAGGAGACGCTGCTGGCCAGGCCGATCACCCGCCTGTATTCCCCCAGCTCCAGAAATTTGGACATAACGCTCAGAAATTCAGAAGAGGTGCTTATCTTCTGCGAAAGTACGGACAGTTCTTCCATGGCCTCCCGGGGCATATCCAGAGAACGAAGCATGTCGACGCGGGCAAAGAGTTCTTCTTTGCCCTCCGGGGTCCCGAGATCCGGCCTCTTCAGTGATACCGACTTGACCGAACCACCCTTATTGCGTGCATAGGCCATCGCGGTGTAAAAATTATCCTCTTTTTTTGAAAGCTCGTCATACAGTTCGCCGGCTTCTCCGCCAGAAAATTCAAGGCTTCTTGCCTGCCAATAAAGATATTTCGGGTTATCGTATGCGGAAAATAAATCGGAAAATATCCTGGCTGCGTAGTTGTATTCTCCGGCCATATAATGAGTCCAGCCGATTTCCCATGTGACGCTTTCAGATTCTTCCGGATATCTGGCCAGGACAGCTTCATAAATTTCCAGCGCCTCATCGAATTTTCTTTCTCTTCTCTTGTCGGAGGCGGCGGCGGACAAAAGCAGTGCGGCACCCGGATCGTTCTCTTCCACCAGGGACTGTAAAGAATCTTCAAATCCGGCCTTGTCTCCAGCCCTGTAAAGCGAACGAGCCTTGAAATAAAGATCACGGATTTTGTCGTAGGTATGAGCCGCCTCAGGATATCTTTTCTGCCTGAAAAATGAATATCCCAGATTACTCAGGATCTCCCCCCGATTCTCTCCCTCATCCAACAGGAGTGCCTTTTTCAACTCCTTTTCCGCTTCAATGAAGTCATACCTTTTTATAAGGTTCGATGCCCGATCAAGAAGATCTTCCGCGCCAAGGACACCGGAAGAGAGCTCACCTAGTGCGGAAAGGGACAGTGGCCCCGCCTCCCGATAGATCTTTCTGAAAAAAACATCAGCTCTTTCCGTCTGATCGTGCTGCTTGAGGAAAAGGGCGTATTTGAAGGAAATTTCCTCATTCCCCGGATAGTCATCCAGGAACGCCTCATACAGCCGGTCGAGATCCTCATCGGCAGTTTCTTCCGCTTCACGAATCTCGATTTTTCTGGCTTTTCTTAAGACCGCCGACCCAGGGCATGCAAAGAAAAGCGTCCGGATTACCCCCAGTGACTCCCCGTGCCTTCCTGCCCCGTGGTATGCTTCAGCCAGAAAGAGCAGGGCATAATCTCCGAGAAGTGGCAATTCCCTCTGCGAGATGAGGAAATCTTCCACGGCTTCTTCATAACGACAATCCTCCAGAGCCTTCTTCCCCTCGAGAAATATTCTTTTTCCGTCTATTTGATCGTCGTCGATCGGGCCGGCATCGGCCGTAGAAAAGAGAATGCAGACAACGATAAACAGGATGAGAAAATACCCGATGGTGTGAATGTTATCCCTCGGAAAGCCCCGCATGCTATCTTTATAATAGCCGAATAAGCCCGAATCATCAACCCAAAAAATGCGATAGAAAAATGCCGATGTTATGAAAAAAAATGTCCTTTCCGATACCTTAGCCGACCTTTACGGATTAGAATAATTCATTAGTGCTGTGGTATATTTTCCTATGATCAATGACCTCAGGCTTCACGGTCGAATCGGTACCGTGGATTTCTTTGCCTTTGCCGCAGGCGCCGGAACCTACAATACTTATTTCTACGAAGAGGAACCGACCCGCATTCGTTTTTTCTCCAGGGGCAATGAGCTCACCCTCACACAGGACGGGGTATCCTACAAGGGTACGGGCGGCAGCTTCTGTGAATACATGTTCGGGGTGGAGAAGCCCCTCAAAGATATCAAGAAACAGGACATCATGAACAGGCTCGTCATGTTCGGGGCATTTCTCGACAAGAATGAGCATGTGGTCTTCACCAATAATACAGACGGCTTCGATCCCTTTCCAAGGCTCTTCATGCAGGGTCATGCCGTCGCGAACTATTATTTTCTCGTCTCGTCCGAGTTCGCGGGCGACGCCAAGAGGCGGCAGAAGCATATCCTGAAGTTCCTGGGAAAATTTCTGAAACGGACAAGCCTGCTGGCAGATGAAAAAGACACCGAACTCCTTGACAGTTTCTGTTCGGAGCTGAACGAGAGAAAATCCGTCGTCTTCATCTTCAAGCTTATCAACCGGGCGAATCGCGAGTACTATGAGGCGTTCAGGAATTTTTATTCGAACAAGCGGGGACTCGGCTCACAGGACGAGCTTTTTCTCGAGGACATCGTCGTCCGGAACGGCATCGACCGGTACCAGCAGGCAAGGATGAAGTTCGATATCATGTACAAGCACCCGGAAAATAAGCTAGTCGTGGACGAATACAGGGATGTTCTCATAAAGGGGATTTCAAACGGAGCGTTCCATGCCTCCGATCATGCGAAAATGAACAGGCTCAGGACTCTGAGCATCAGGAACAATATCCCCACTATTCTTTTCGATACGCTCGACGAGCTCCTTTTGAAGGGGAAGAAGATCCAGGATACCAAAGAGTCGGATTATCTGAAAGAGGCCCGGTCGATTCTCGAGAATCTGTTTTTTAAGGACCCCTTCCTTAAGCAGCATATCATCCAGGAGGATATTGTCCGGCTGATAAAGGCTAAACACCAAGCCTATTCTCAAAATGACAGGGGGTTCGACCGGCTACTTCTCGATATCGGGAGGACCTGCGATGAACTGTCCCGGGAAACGGACGATTTCCGCGTCTTTGAAGAATTCAGCTCCATCGTAACATATTTCGACAGATACGATAATGTCCAGTCCCTTCTCAGCCGGATGGCTTTCATGAAGAATGTCGGATTCAGGGAGGATTCCTTACGGAGCATCATCGGCAATAAGAAGGCATTCGACGCGCTGGAAAAAGGTTTGTTTGAATCGCTTTTCATCGAGGGGCTGCTCGACAGCAGCTATATAACAAATTACGGAAAGCGAAAGATTACCCTGCTTTTACGGGGGATAAAGAATATCGAACAGGGCGACGCGTCGCTGAAAGACGTGATGAGAGAGTTGAGAGACGTTACAAACGAAGAGAAAATATACCACGCTATCCACACGGCATTAAAAGAAAAAATGAGGGGCTTTTTCCCCGGCCTCGAGATGAAAAAGATCCGTAAAAAGATCAGGGACGACATCACAGCCGAGCTGTCCGGAAAAGGCATTGCAAAGAAAATATCTCACCAGCTCTTTGAAAGAGTCTTCCTGGACCTTCAGAAAGAATCCGTATACTTAAACCAGATTTTCCCTGTGATAATCCGCACGATGGACACCTCCCTGAGGGAGGATTTCATGGAAAACAGCGGCCTTGACAGGTTCTATATCGAATCGCTGGAGAAGGAATTCTTTCTGGAAAAAGGTCTGGACGGTATGGTGCTCGAAATGATCAGAGAGGGGAAAATGCTTACAGGAACTGGAGGCGGCGAGCGGATTTGAACCGCTGCATAAAGGTTTTGCAGACCTCTCCCTTAGCCACTTGGGTACGCCGCCGATATTCAGCAAATAGTGAAAAGTAAATAGTGAGAAGCGGGAACAATAACAGCTTATGCCTTTGCTTAACTACTTACGATTCACTGCATTTTATGGAGCGGGAAACGGGATTCGAACCCGCGACCCCAACCTTGGCAAGGTTGTGCTCTACCAACTGAGCTATTCCCGCAATTTTCAAATTTTCAGATCTGATCCGTTCCCTTAACTTATCTCTCTCCGATAAGCTATAATTATACGTTATCAGATCTCATTTTAACAAGCTAACAAGGCAATTTTATCAAATGGTCTATCCCGATTTCAAGAAATTCAGGACGTTGGCCCGCCAAGGGAACCTGATCCCGGTTTACAGGGAAATTCTGGCGGATTCCGATACGCCGGTCTCGGCTTTTCAGAAGATCGACGACGGGAAATATGCCTTCCTTCTCGAGAGCGTCGAGGGCGGTGAAAAATGGGCTCGATACTCATTCCTCGGCAGCAGGCCGGCCGTTATACTTCGCAGCTTCGATCGAAAAGTTGAGGTCGTCCGTCGGGGTCGAACGGAGCATCGCTCTTTCGTAAATGACCCTCTGGAGGCGGTAAGGGATCTGCTGGCCGAATACCGGCCCGTCCCTAATCCGGGATTGCCCCGCTTTTTCGGGGGCGCCGTAGGCTTTATCTCCTACGATTCCGTAAGATTTTTCGAGCGTGTGCCGGAACGTGAAAAACCCGGATTGGGACTGCCTGACATCTTTTTCATGATCACCGATACTCTTATCGTTTTCGACAATGTTACCCACATGATAAAAGTGGTATCGAACGCCTGTACAAACGGCAAATCCATCAGGAACTCCTACGAAGAAGCTGTTGAAAAGATCAACAGACTGGTGGAGAAACTCAAACGACCCATAAAGAAGAAGCCGAAGCAGAAAGGTCAGGTGAGTCTCGGCAACCGGAGGCCTGTTTTGAAATCGAATTTTACCCGGATGCGTTACGAGAAGGCCGTAATGAAGGCAAAGGAGTATATCCGAGCGGGCGATATATTTCAGGTAGTTCCCTCGCAACGATTCGAGGCTAGGATCAATGTCCCGCCTTTTCAGATCTACAGGGCGTTGAGGCTCATCAATCCGTCGCCTTATATGTACTTTCTCAGGTGTGGTGATGCCACCGTAGTGGGCGCATCACCTGAGGTCATGGTTAGGCTTGAAGAGGACAGGATCGATCTGCGTCCTATTGCCGGGACAAGACGCCGGGGGGGTACGGAAGATGAAGACAGGGCGCTTGCTGAGGAGCTTCTGGCAGATCCTAAGGAGCGGGCCGAGCATATAATGCTCGTCGACCTCGGACGGAACGATGTAGGCAGGGTAAGCGCCGCCGGGAGTGTCGACGTAAGCGAGCTCATGATAATAGAAAGGTATTCCCATGTAATGCACATTGTTTCCAATGTGAGGGGAAAGCTGTCGGAGGGGAAGGATGCCTATGACGTGGTCAGGGCGTGTTTCCCTGCCGGCACGGTTTCTGGCGCGCCCAAGATAAGGGCCATGGAGATCATTGATGAGTTCGAACCGACTCGACGAGGCCCTTATGCGGGCGCTGTAGGATACTTCGGCTTTTCGGGCAACATGGATACCTGCATAACGATAAGAACCCTTGTAATAAAGAATGATACGGCATATATCCAGGCCGGCGGCGGTGTTGTTGCCGACAGCGTGCCCTCCCTTGAATACCAGGAGACAGTGAATAAGGCGAAGGCGATGTTGAGAGCGGTGGAGATGGCGGAAAGGGGACTCGATTAATGCTTTTGATGATCGACAACTACGACTCTTTTACCTATAACCTGGTACAGTACCTCGGCGAACTGGGGCAGGACTTGAGGGTCTCAAGGAACGACAAAATTACGGTTCCGGAGATAGAGGCGATGAAGCCCGAACGGATCGTTATCTCACCCGGGCCCTGTACGCCGAAGGAAGCTGGCATCTCGATAGACGTAATCAGGCATTTCGCCGATAAAGTCCCGATCCTCGGTGTTTGTCTCGGCCATCAGTCCATAGGTATGGCATTCGGGGGCGACATCATTCGCTCTCCCTACCTCATGCACGGGAAGACTTCCATGATCTATCATGACGGAAAAACCATTTTTAAGGGCCTTCCCGATCCATTCGAGGCGACGCGCTATCATTCTCTCATCATAAAAAGGGGAACTCTGCCTGCAGTCCTCGATATATCGGCGTGGACAGAGGACGGCATAATCATGGGAGTCCGCCATAAACGGTTTGCCGTGGAGGGTGTTCAATTCCATCCCGAATCCATCCTCACTAAGGTCGGCAAGGACCTGCTGAGAAATTTCCTGAAGCTCGAAAAATAGTTGCACCCTGCGGAACTGTTCATTTTCGGGGTGCACTAAAGAAGGAATGTTGGAAGAAGGAAAAATTCGGAGTTTTAGCAAAGACCGGATAGCCGGATAGCACAATTATCATTTTAAATGTCAGGAGGCCGCTATGGAAAAAAAGAAATTTATATTCATTATCACCCATTCTTATGATAGGCCAGATCTCGCAGCAGGGGCCATGCAGCTAGCGTCGAATATGGCTGCTTTTGATATGGAGCTCGATTTCTTTCTGATGGACGACGGTGTGTTGCTCGCAAAAGAAGGTTTTGCGGAGACCCTCACATGGCAGAAGAAGGATGAGTTTTCCCCGGTCCATGAACTAATGAAGACGCTCATAGACGATTTCGGGGTAAAGTTCTATATTTGCTCATCCTGCGTGAAACACTATGAACTCGACAAAGGCAAACTTGTAAAAAACGCAGAGATAAAGCCTGGCTCATTCCTGGCGGAAATGCTGAGGGATAGACAGGCATTGACCTTTTAATCCATGATATCACACCTTATTACCGACATTGCTTTCCGGCTATGATCGTTACTGGGATCGGACAGTGTTCGCTCGATTATCTCGCCTTCGTGGACTCGTATCCTGAAGTCGACACGAAGAAGGAGGTAATCCAGTGGCATGAGCAGGGGGGCGGACCAGTTGCCACAGCGCTTGTCTCGCTCGTGAGGCTCGGCCTGATATGCAGATTTCTCGGCATTACCGGAGACGATGAAGCCGGAGGTAAGATCAGACAATCCCTCATGGAAGAGGGCGTAGATGTGAGCGGACTGGTCCAGAGGGAAAAATCATCTTCTCAACTTGCGTTCATCGCAATCGAAAAGCGCACGGCCAAACGGACGATTTTCTGGAAGAGGCCATCAGGAGAACCCCTGCGAAAAGAAGAACTGGGTCCAGATTTCCTGAAGGGAAGCGATTTTCTTCTGCTGGATGGTCTGATGGGGGAATCATCGCTTCACGCTGCCGGGATTGCCAGGGACGCCAGCATTCCCGTAATGCTCGATGCCGGAAGCGTCCGGCCCGGCATCCTCGAAATCGCCGGTACCTGTGATTATGTCGTCGCCTCCGAGCATTTTGCCATCGGACTGGGATGGGAGATTACCGGCGACTCTCTGAATTCGGAGAGAGAAAAGCTAGGGGTAAAGGTTCTCACAGTTACCCTTGGCAACCGTGGGAGCATCACTGCTGCAGGTGACCGCTTTATTGAAACACCGGCGTTTACCGTAGATGCGGTAGACACTACCGGCGCGGGAGATGTCTTTCACGGGGGTTATATCTACGGAATCTTACAGGGATGGCATCTTAATCGGACCCTTATATTCGCCTCTGCTTTCGCCGCCCTCAAATGCAAAAAGGTGGGCGGCAGGACGGGGATCCCTTCTCTTTCGAAGGTCAGAGAATTTCTGGTAAGCAAAAATATCCCGTCGTCGCAACAGCCGTAAAAAGCGCCTATTCTTCTTTGTCGGCCTCTCTCATGACTTCTTCCGGTGTTTTGGACAGTGCTTTTTTCACCTGCTCTTCCCTCTCCCTGAATTTCGCCTCGGCGGCCTTCCTCTGTCGCTCCCTGGCAGCATTTCTGGCCTCCTCTTTCACTTTGAAGTCCCCTTCACCGAACATGGTGAAGCGGAGCCATCTGAGCGAGAATTTCAGGAGTTCAAGCTCATCCTCCCTTATTTTCTCGATGATCGAAGGATCAATTTCATAGGCATTTAAAAAATTACTGTTGAAGACAAAGTCCCTGAACATGTCGAGGTTCGAGCTCACCATGAAAAACAGGTCAAGGGATTTCTGGGAGAATTCAACGATCCCGAGTGATTTTGCCTTGAGGACGACCTCCATCCAGTCATTGTTCATCTCGTCATAAAGGTCGGACTCCTGGTCGGCCCTCCATTCATCGATAGTCCACTGCTTTTCTTCCAGATGGCCGAGGCAATGGTCTTCCTTTATCTTGATAAAAAAATCCTCGCCTGTTTTCTTATCGTGCTTCTTCATGATAGCCATGCCGATGGGATAGTAACGGCACGTTACCGGACGGTCGCTGTATATAGTACAACCGTCGGGGGTGACGAAAGGACAGGATCTGATTTTGTCGTCCTTCATCTTAAGGACTGTGATTGGAAGCGGGGTCCCGTCGATAGAGCTGGGTACGGTATATTCCAGCAAAAAATCATGATGAGACATGCCGAGCCTGTTTTTCAGCCTGAGGATATCATATGGGGTCAGGTTTATCCTTATACCGCTGCAGCATGCGGTAAAACAACCTATTCCAGGATAGCATTTGAAGCTCATACAGTCCTTTCTGGAAAGCTGCTGCGGCACGATCACGCTCTTTCTGAGCTTCTTCTTCACTTCTTCCATTTTTTTACTGAATTCTTTCTGATCAAGACCCATAGAGATTTCCTTTCAATGGCGTTTCATCTTTATATTTCATGCTCTGACCTGAGAAAATTCGTCCCCGGAAAGATTAGATATGTGAACCGGCAGAGGAGATCCAGGCAAACACTACGGCTATTATAACAAAAAGGCCGGTCCGACTGCACGGGACCGGCCTTACGAACAAAGAAGATCGTTTCTACTACAAAAGCGGAACGATCAGAAGTGCTACAATGTTGATGACCTTTATCATCGGGTTGATAGCAGGGCCGGCCGTGTCTTTGTAAGGGTCGCCCACAGTATCTCCAGTGACTGAAGCCTTATGTCCGTCGCTCCCTTTTTTGTGCATTACGCCTTTGTCGTCGGTGACGCCGTCTTCAAAGGATTTTTTGGCATTGTCCCATGCGCCGCCGCCGGATGTCATTGCGATAGCCTGGAAGAGGCCGGTCAGGATGCTACCTATCAGCACGCCCCCCAGTGCCTTGGGGCCGAGGACAAAACCCACGATAACAGGTACTACTACCGGGATAAGGGCGGGAAGCATCATCTCCTTGATTGCAGACTTGGTGACGATGTCGACGCATTTGCCGTATTCCGGCTTGCCGGTGCCTTCCATAATGCCTTTGATCTCACGGAACTGTCTGCGAACTTCTTCAACGACTCCTCCGGCAGCCTTTCCGACCGCGAGCATCAGCCTGCCGCCATAATAGTATGGAATCAATCCGCCTATAAAGAGGCCGGCAATGATATAGGGATCGGAGAGATCGAAACTGACTCCGCCCATTTTCCTTACAAGCTCTCTCGAGTACTCGGCAAAAAGAACGAGAGCTGCAAGACCGGCGGATCCGATAGCATATCCCTTTGTGACAGCCTTCGTTGTGTTTCCGACTGCATCGAGCGGGTCGGTAATGTCTCTAACCGCCGAAGGCAGTTCTGCCATTTCAGCGATGCCGCCTGCATTGTCTGTAATCGGACCGTAAGAGTCTATCGCAACAACGATACCCGTCATCGAGAGCATCGAGACCGCTGAGAGCGCGATCGAGAAGAGCCCGCCGCCCGCGTTGCCGGCGAATCCACCGCCGAGGTAGAATGCCCCAAGGATAGCACCGACAATAACAAGGGCAGGAAGCGCAGTTGCCTCCATGCTCATTGCCAGACCCGCGATGACATTCGTTCCGTGACCGGTAAGGCTTGCCTTGGCGATCGTCTGTACAGGCCTGAATTCCTTGGCCGTATAGTATTCAGTAATCCAGACTATGAGGCCGGTCAGTGCCAGGCCGATCAGCGCGGCCAGGAATACGCTCATCGGAGTAAACCCGCCAGTATCGCCTCCAAGCTGGCCCATGAACCACTGTGTTACTCCATAAAATGCGATGGCGGCAAGAATACCGGAGACCGCAAGTCCTTTGTAAAGGGCGCCCATGATGTACTCGCTCTTGCCGAGTTTGACAAAATATGTGCCGATAATCGATGCGATGATCGAAACGCCGCCGAGCAGAAGAGGGAATTCAACCCACGGGCTTTCGGCTCCGAAAACCGACTTTGCCAGCAGCATCGCGGCAACCAGTGTAACCGTATAAGTCTCATAGAGGTCGGCCGCCATTCCGGCGCAGTCACCAACGTTGTCTCCGACGTTGTCGGCGATAACAGCCGGATTTCGTGGATCGTCTTCCGGGATCCCGGCCTCGACCTTGCCGACGAGGTCGGCCCCTACGTCAGCCGCCTTGGTGTAAATTCCGCCTGCGATACGGGCAAAAACCGACATGAGCGAGCAGCCGAAACCGAGACCGACGAGGGCATGGAATGCCTGCTCCCCCGCGACGCTCCTGGCAATGGCGAAATACCCGGCGAGCCCGATGATGCCCAGACCTACAACCATTATGCCGGTCACAGAACCACCCTTGAATGAAAGTGTAAGTGCGTTCTGGAGCCCCTTGGACGCTGCCTGTGTCGTCCGGACATTTGCGCGGACAGTAACCATCATGCCGATATAACCGGCAAGGGCGGACCCGATCGTGCCGATCAGAAAGCCGATGGCGGTCCACACACCGAGCAATGCAAAAAGAGCAATGAAAAGTATGACTGCTACCATAGCCACCGTCTTGTACTCACGCGCAAGAAATGCATAAGCGCCTTCCTTGACCGCATTCGAGATCTCCTGCATACGCTCACTTCCGGCATCCTGCTTCGATACCCAGGCCGCGGTGATGAGCGCATAGGCAACGCCCGCTGCACCGCAGATTAACGCAAAAGCTATTATACTCATCAAACTCCTCCTTCTACGTGTATTAATTTAAGAAAATAATGCTCAAAAGGCTGATACCATTGACAGATTCGCCGGCCGTCACCTCCTTTATTGCCTCTTTTCTATGTTTTCCTCGGAAATTGGTCTCACCGTCCTTCATCCGGGATACTTATCCGAGATATAGTCTTTCAAATAGTGATTTTCCGCCCTGAGGTCGGTCACCTGGGCCTTTACCACGTCCCTGATCGACAACATGGCCACGAGCCTGTTCTTATCAAGCACGGGAAGATGCCTTATCCTGTTTTTTATCATGATAGTAGTCACATAGCAGAGATCGTCGTCCGGCTCAGCGATGATCATGTTTTTACTCATGACCTCGGATATCTTTATATCCTTGAAATGCCGGTCGGCCTTTCTCGTCCAGCACTTCAGAACATCCCTCTCGGTAAACACGCCGACAGGCTTGTCATCCTCGACCACGACGAGAGCCCCTATTTCGTTCTCCACCAGTTGGCTTACTGCATCAGCCACGGTCTTCTCCGAAGGAATTGAGATTATCTCCCTCCGGCTCTCACCTATTATTTCTTTAACTGTAGCCATACTTCCTGTACCTGATTCCTTTCGCTTTTATCAAATTGTCATGACCGACTAATATTTCTTGTCCTCTCTGCCCGAATATTTCGCAAAAACAAGCGCTGTTGTCCTGTAAACCATATGGGCCATCTTTGAATAGGGTGCGTAGGCGAAGAGGAAGAAAACCACCACCAGGTGTATAAAATATATCGGATAGGCCAGAATCGCGATATTGCCCAGCCTTAACAATTCCGTGAGAATTCCAGTGCTCACGATAGTGAGAACGACCCCGATGAAGAGCCAGTCATAGTATCCGCCGTTGCCGGCCTTTTCTGCGTTTCTCTTTCTGTTCAAAATCACGAGCGATATGCCAAGAAGCAGGCCCAAAGCGCTCAGATTGCCGATGATCTTCATAGGGTCATACAACGGATATGGGGATTCACCGAAATGGAAGAGCGAGGATGCCTGGATGCCGAAGAGTTCATGCCCGTAAAGATAGATTATCGCCCATGTAGTCGTGATCGCCAATCCGACGAAGCTGTAAAAGACGAACATATGGGAAGACTTTCGTGCAGCGGCCACATCGCACTTCTCGAATCTTTTATGGGTCAGGAATTCGATGATCGTGTTCATGATTATGACAGGGAGCGGTCCTTTCACCTTTCTCTGCCATTTGTTCGTGCTTATTTCAACGCCTGACTTAAGGTCGTTCCAATACCTGCCCACCCCCACGATAAAGCCCATAACCGCAAAGAGCGCTGCAGCGATAAAGATCACGTCGATATACGGTACTGCCATGAACTTTTCGGCGTAGAGGATTTCACCTTCCGGGATAAAGGAATTCCCCTGAATGAAGATCGCCGCAATAAAGATCACCACCGGGATCAGAAGGAGCATCCAGAGATATTGTGGATACCCCAGGGCCTTGCCGAAAAAACCTGGGAATGCGTAATGCTCGATGCTCAGTTTCCTGATCGCTCCGAGTACTTCTCCCGGCTTTGCTCCCCTGGGACAATAGGCTGTGCAGTCGCTGCACTGGTGGCAAAGCCAGATATCCGGATTGCGGAAAAGTTTGTCCTTAAGCCCCCACTGCGCGTGTATCATCTCCTTCCTCGGAAAGGGCTTGTCATCCGGTGTGACGTTACATACCACGGAACAGGTAGCGCACTGGTAGCATTTTTTTAAGGATTCCCCCCCGGAGCCCATAACCTTCCTGATGAAGTCAAGGTCCGGCTTGATCACATTGCCTTCTGCCATTCTTTACCTCCTAAAATCCCTTCATTGGGTTAAAACCTACGCCTTCTATGGTTTTCATGAACTTATCGATCACTTCAGGGATCTTCTGATATTCGTCAATCGCAAACTGGATCTGCTGGACCCTCTCCGGTTCAAGTCTTAATTTACTGAGTGTTTCCGCGACGTTCTCCATTCTGCGGTTCGCCAGTTCACTTCCCTTTACAAAGTGACACTGGTAGTCATCTCCATATTTGCACCCTATAAGAAGTACCCCGTCTATTCCCTTTGACATCGCATCCGCAATCCAGACCGTGTTGACGGACCCAAGGCACCTCACCTGGATGAATCTCACATCGGCAGAATATTTCAAACTGTTCAAACCGGCCATATCGAGCGCGGGGTATGCGTCATTTTCACATACAAAGGCAATTATCCTGTATTTTTCTTCATCTTCTTCCGGGACTTCGACAGCCTTGACCATCGAGCCGATCATATCGATATGATAGTTTTTAAAAGAAATGATCCTCTCGGGACAGGCGCCCATACAAGTCCCGCACCTTCTGCAGCGGGTCAGGTTCGGTTTTGGCGTGCCTTTAGCGTCATCATCAAGGGCGCCGAAGGGACATTCCTCTGTACACCTCTTGCACTGGGTACACCTCTGGAAGAAGAATTCAGGGAAAGACATATCCCCGGACCTCGGATGCACCGCCATCCCGTGGCTGGTGGATTCAAGACACTGAATTGCCTTCAACGCCGCTCCAGTGGCGTCCTCGACGCATTCTCCGATCGTCATCGTCTGCCTCACGCATCCTGCGGCAAAGATACCTGTGCGCCTGGTTTCGTAAGGGAAGCATATATAGTTGGAATCGGCGTAACCGTCGAAGAGTTCGAGGTCTTTGAAATCAGGTCCCTGCCGGTATGCGAGATTGATCACTGACTCGGTCTTCGTTGCCGGGACCATGCCGGTGGCAAGAACGACCATATCCACATTCAGCGTTGCATTTTCGCCGAGAATTGTGTTTTCAACATCTATGACAAGGTTCCCGTTGCTGCCTTCGGTGACGCTCTTCACTTCTCCCCGTGCGAGGAAAATACCGGGATCATCCTGGATGTTCTTGTAGAAATTCTCGTAGTGGCCGGGGGTTCGCATATGTTTGTAGATAATATACGGCTGGGCGTCAGGATAGTCTTCCCGGAGATACTTTGCCTGCTTCAGAGCAATCATGCTCGCGACGGATGAACTGTAAGGAAAATCGCTGTCGCTTCCGTTAATTCCGGGACTCTGGATGAACGCGACGGTCTTTGCGGGCTTTCCGTCGGACGGGCGGGTGACCTTCCCCTTAGCCGCAATCTCTTCCATCGTCGTATTCGTGACGACATTCGCGAATTTGCCGTACCCGAGATGCTCGAACTGGGACGCATCGGCGGGCTTCCACCCGGCTGCAACGACAACTGCCCCGAACCGCTCCGCGTCGGGGTCGCTCGTCAATATATCCTCGCACTTGATCTGGTCAGCCGCTACCTCGGCCTCGGCTTCCGTTACAGGCTCTTGAGCGTCCTTCTCATCTTCTGCTGCCTCCTTCTTCTTAGGAGGCACATCCCACTTGGTCTTTGTACCGGTCTGCTTGAAGGAGACATCGAAGAGTCCCGGACCGCCGCTGATCCTCGCGATCTCGGTATTGAGTTTCACGGTGATCTTGGGATGGTTTGTGACTTCCTTGATTTTTTCCTCTACTATAGTGGGCTCAAGCTCACGATAAGGAGCTTTCATTGGTATCTGCTTGCGGAGTTTCGTGGCGTAGCCCCCGAGTTCCTGTGCTCTCTCGACAATGGTGACACCGTAACCCGTATTCGCGATATCGAGGGCCGCGCTTAGTCCCGTGATGCCGCCGCCGATTACCATTATGTTCCTCTCCACCATTTCGGGTATATGAGGTTCGGGCAAAGCCGTCTTCTGGGCCTTTACGATGCCCATTCTCAGATAATCCTCTGCGAGCATCTGAGTGTCCTCGTCAGGCTTAGTCTCAACCTTTACTTCTTCATTGCCCTCTGCATCCTTCGTCTTGACCTCGACCTGCTTCGTCCAGTCATGGCTCCAGACGACCTGTTCCCTGATGTTGGCCCGCTCAACGATATTTCCCGGTCCGAAATCAAAGACGTCGTATTTGACCCTGTTTGAGCAGGCCGCGATAATGACAGAATTTACGCCTTCGGACTCCATGTCCTTTTTGATCATGGCCACGCCCTCTTCTCCGCACATCGCCGGATGGGTCCTGCAGATAGGGACCTTGTATTCTTTCGTGGCGACCTCGGAGAGTTTTTCGAGGTCAAGCCCTTCGCTTATCGAACATCCCCCGCATATATATACGCCGTATTTTTTCTCCATTAGATGTTTACCTCCTCACCAGTTGTTGAATGGCCTTCAGGGCGGTCCCTGTCGCGGTCTTGCCCGATGTCATCACATCAGACGGTTTCTTGACGCAGCCTGTGGCCAATATATCCGCAGGGATGACAAAGCCGTTTTCGTCATACTTCGCATCGCCGGGGACCTTTACGGTAGCTGTGGACGGTTCCATCCCGGTGGCGAGCACGACCATCTCGAACTGCTCATGTTTCTTCTTGCCCGACAGGATATCTTCGACAGTGACGATCAGGTCTCCGGTCTTCGTGTCTTCTTCGATCTTGGCCACCTTTCCCTTGACCACACTGACGTTAGGGTCGGCCTTCACCTTGTCGTAAAATTTTTCATACCTTCCCGGCGTTCTAATATCGATATAGAATATCGTAGCCTTGGACTTGGGATTGGCTTCACGTATATATGTGGTCTGCTTAAGCGAGGCGAGACAGCAGATGTACGAGCAGAAGGGGAGATGGTTTTCATCCCTCGATCCGGCGCACTGGACAAATGCGATGTTATTTACTTCCTTGCCGTCAGAAGGCCTCACGATCTTTCCTTTTGTAGGACCGTTTACGGCGGCAAGCCTCTCCATCATCATATTGGTTATAACGTTCTCCGCCTTTCCAAAAGAAAGGTTCTCCATTTTATTGGCGTCATAAGGGTTCCATCCCGTGGCCCAAACCACGGAGGCCACCTTTAAATTAAAGGTCTTGGGCTGCATATCGAGTTCGACCGCGTCATAAGCGCATGCCTCTTTGCATTTCTTCCCCGTTTCCGTCCCGACGATGGATGGGTCCAATACATATCTCTGGGGAAACGCCATCTCGTGAGGAAGGTATGCCGCCTTCCTGTTGTTCATCCCGAAATTGAATTCATTGGATATCTCGACATCGCATGCCTCGCCGCATTTTCCGCAGCAGGTGCAGTTGCCGTTGACGTATCTCGGTTTTTGTTTTAGGGCCACGTCGTAATTACCGGGACTACCGGTTAATTTCTCCACCTCGGTCAGCGTGAAGTATTTGATCTTCTTGTTCTTCTTTATCCTCTGGAAATTAATCTCCAGACCGCAGGTCGGCGGGCAAAGCTTGGGAAAATATTTATTGAGCTGGGCCACTCTTCCGCCCAGGTAAGGATTTTTTTCCACGATAAATACTTCATAGCCCACCTCGGCCGCCTCAAGCGCCGTGGTGATGCCGCTGATTCCACCCCCTACGACCAGGATTGTGCCAGGTGCCGGGGTACCGGTTTTTTCATCCGCCATATCTTTCCTCCGTTAATGCGTCTCGTTTACAATATTTTTGTCCCAATCATTGACATCCTTGCATCGACTCGGCGGAGAGTTTTATCCACGCCGTAAAACCATCCGCTGAATCCACGCCCTGGATAAAGCCATAGTGTGCCCAGGAGCGAACCGCCCCTGGGCACATGGTGATACGTTCTCCAGCTATCCCGATTAGTCGGGGATGATCTGGATATAATCCTTCTTGAAGACGGACCATTCCTTCTTCTCAGGATCGAACTTGGAATTTACGAAGCACTTCCAGTTATCCTCGTCTACCTTATCAAAGTCAGACCTGTAGTAGAAGCCCGGATACCTGGACTCTTCCCTGAACTGGATATGCCTGAGATGGGACTCGACGGTCCCGAGTCTGTGATAGTTCTCCCAGGCCCTGAGCAGTTCGTGGAGATCACCGGCGGCCATCTTCTCGGAATCTTCCCTGAGCATATCAAGCAGTTCGAACGCCCTCTTCAGCATCGGTCCGCTCGTCACATAAGAGGTTGCCACGCCCCCGCCGTACTCGTCCGTGATCTTCATCAGCCTCTTCTGGAATCCGTTCGGTTTAACGTAGTTCGGATTGACGTCCACTGCCGTACTCTTCTCGTAGTGTTCAATAAAGGTCTTTACCGGTTTGTAAACGAGGTCGGAAAGTTCCTTGGTAGATTGTTTCAGTGCCGGCTTGAAATCCTTGTTGTCCGTTACAAACTTGGACATTGATTTGGCGACCAGTCTGCCTTCGGCATGCGAACCCGAGGAGAACTTGTGGCCGGACGCGCCTGTGCCGTCACCGGCGGTGAAGAGTCCGTTAACGGTGGTCATACCCTTGTAATTCTGGCCCTTGTAAGGGATCTTGTATGAATCAGGAACCCAGTCTTCGTTCGGACCGGCGGCCCAGATACCGCAGCAGCCTGAGTGCGAGCCGAGGAGATAAGGCTCTGTAGGCATGATCTCGGAACCGACTTTTTCCGGTTCGATGTTCATGCCGGCCCAGATACCGGCCTGGCCGACGGACATGTCGAGGAAGTCTTCCCATGCCTCGGCAATGAGGTGTTTGACTTCCTTCGGGGTCATGTTCGCGGAGAGGGTTGCGAGAGCGGTCGGGGTATCCATGTAGATCGGGCCCCTCCCCTCTCTCATCTCTTTGAGCATGAGATGATTTCTGAGGCATGAGGCGGGAACTTTTGCAAGACCGTAAGGCGGATACTGTTTGAGCATCTCGGCGTTGGTCTGCATGTAATTTTCGCCGAGAGTGTTGGTGGCCTTTGCTTTAAAGAGCAGGAACCATGCGCCCACAGGACCATAACCGTCTTTAAACCTCGCGGGGACGAACCTGTTTTCCATCATGGTCATCTCGGCCCCGACTTCCTGGCAAAGAGTGTAGGTGGAACCCGCGTTCCATACCGGGTACCAGCACCTTCCCATGCCCTCACCGGTCGCCCTAGGCCTGAAGACGTTAACCGCACCGCCGCAAGCGACGAGCATGGCGTTGGTCTTGATTACATACACTTTATTTTCCCTGACGCTGAACCCGACCGCGCCGGCGATCCTGTTCGGCTCGTTGGCGTCTAAGAGGAGCTTCACGATAAAGCATCTCTCGATGATATTGTCGGAACCCAGGGCCGCTTTGCCGGCTTCAGCCACGATCCTCTTATAGGATTCGCCGTTTATCATGATCTGCCAGCGCCCTGAACGGACACACTTGCCGCCGGACTTCAGAGGGGGAAGGCCTTTTGAACCGTCCTGGCTCTTTCCGCTCTCGTCCGTCTTCCAGACCGGCAGTCCCCATTCTTCAAAAAGGTAGACGGAACGGTCGACGTGCCTCCCACAGTCAAAGATCAGGTCTTCTCTGACGATACCCATAAGGTCGTTCCTGATCATACGGACATAATCGTCGGGAGTGTTTTCACCGAGATAGGTGTTGATCGCCGAGAGACCCTGCGCAACCGCGCCGCTTCTTTCGAGGGCGGCCTTGTCGCAAAGAAGGATCTTTGTGCCTTCCGGGGCCCATTTCTTTATTTCGTATGCTGTTCCGCATGCTGCCATGCCGCCGCCGACGATAAGGATATCGGTATCCATTTCGACTACGGCCGGATCTAACGTTGCAGGTAATTCGCCTGTTGGCTTATTTGGTAATGCCATATGTAAATCCTCCTGTCATTATTTAATAAATTGTTCTATTTGCCGTGGAACGCAATCGGCTGAACGGGCTTGAAGCCTTCGACTTCTTCGTCCGATAATAGATTGCTGCTCAGATCCTTGCCTTTGTGGGCGTCGTTCTTGGGATCGATCGAGCCTTCCGGCGTTGTCCTGATCGGGAACTTGAACCTCTGCAGGTTTCCATTCCTGAACTGGATCGTCCACATGATCGAGTCGGAACTCATCATGGGCTGAACAATTCCTCCGAGCGGAACGATATCGGAATAAGCCCTTACCGATATGGCGCCCTGGGGACAAATCTTCACGCAGGAATAACATTCCCAGCACTGCTCGGGTTCCTGATTGTAGGCCTTCATGCTCTCCACATTCAGAACCATCAGGTCACTCGGGCAGATGTACATGCAGGCAGTCTTCTCGCCGCCCTTACAGCCATCGCATTTCGATGGATCAACAAAACTTGGCATAACTTATACCTCCTGATTGATGAATTGTTAATAACTTACCTGAACTTCCGACTGCTTTCCGAACTTCACCCCCTCTCATATCAGTGACGGACAGCAGGCCCGCTTGCCTTGATGGAAACAAACGCCTGTTGCCCATGACTTGCATCTTTATTGTTACGCGCCTTCCGAGTATTTGTGTGTCTTTATCTCAACTTTTTCAGTCAGTCCCGCATAATATTCCCGCAGGATCTCAAGCACTTCCGGCCTGCTGAAGTGATCGGGAACTTCGTCACCTTCGGAGAGCATCTTCCTGAGTTTCGTACCGCTGAGAATAAGCCTGTCTTCCTTGCCGTGAGGACACGTCTTCATCGAGGCCATCCCGTCACACTTGGTGCAGTAGAACGTCCAGTCGATCTTGAGAGGTCTGGTCTCAAGAGCGTCAGCGGGGATCTCATCAAAAATCGTCTGGGCGTCGAAAGGACCATAATAGTCGCCTACGCCCGCGTGGTCCCTGCCGACGATCAGGTGGCTGCACCCGTAATTCTGCCTGAAAAGAGCATGGAGAAGCGCTTCTCTCGGTCCTGCGTATCTCATATCCAGCGGGTAGCCGCCGACAACGATAGTGTCCTTCACAAAATAATTTTCTTTGAGTATATCGATGGCTTTCTGTCTTACGTCCGAAGGGATATCACCTGGTTTCAATTTCCCAAGAAGCATATGGACGAATACACCGTCACAGGTCTCGATGGCGATCTTGCATAGATATTCATGCGAGCGGTGCATCGGGTTCCTCGTCTGAAAGGCTGCAACAGTGCTCCAGCCCTTCTCGGTAAAGATATGCCGCGACTGGGTCGGGGTCAGATAAATTCCCTGATATTCCTTGGGGAAAGGACCTTCGCTGAGCACTTTGACAGGGCCTGCAAGGTTTGTTCCCGCCTGGTCCATAACCATTTTTACGCCGGGATGCTCGAGGTCTGTAGTCTTGTAGACCTGCTTGCACTCGTATTCCTTGTCGATCTTGTAAGTCTCGGTAACCTTCATGGTGGCCATGATCTCGCCGTATTCTTCGGAGAAAAGGGCTATCTCTTCGCCGACTTTTACGTCATCATCAGTCGATACGGTCACCGGAATCGGCCAAAAAGTACCGTCGGCCATCTTATAATCGGCACAGACATCTTTCCAATCCTCATAGGACATAAAGCCTTCTAGGGGGGTAAATCCACCTATCCCCATCATGATAAGATCTCCGGTTTCACGGGATGAGATCTTGATCTTCTTCAAGGTCTGGGCTTTTTTCTTTTCATTTTCCAGATCCGTCCCCATCAGCAAAAGCGGCTTCAATTTTTTTTCTTTTCCATGCGGGTTTACTAATGCCATTTCAATTCCTCCTGTTTCTTTTTTATATAGAGACTGAGTCAGCCCGAATGCTCAGAATATTCCGGAAACACGTTGAGACCCGGCGAACATCCCGCCCGCTTCATTGACTTAACGGGGCCGGGGATAAATTGCCAAATCAGTCCGACCTTCTCACCATGTTCCAACAACTTCTACTGTGAAATTATGTGTGATGAAAAATAAAAATAAATTATGGCAGCGATAAATTATTTAAACCTTATAACTATAAGCCCCGGCTTTTTTTTAAGTCAAATTCATATTTTTGATAAATGGATAAGAATTACTTATTATTCTGATTTTTAAATTACCAAGTCACTTAAAAATCGCTGAACCCGCTAATTATTAACGATAAATTAATAAATTCACAATAAATTCTTTAAATATTCGTAAAATTTTTTCATCGCCC
>JBECKU010000090.1:0-10703 GCA_040235385.1 Candidatus Sulfobium sp.
GTATAATCCAGCCCAACGAGGGCGTACTGGCTTATACTCCCAAGGAGTTCAGCGATCCTCGTCGCTTCGTTCACGGAAGATGCCTGTTGTTCCAGATACCGATTCCTGAAGTTAAGCCCCCAGATGACACCGAATACGATTACCATAAGAATAATTACTATCAAACTTATCCTTGCTTTTAAGCTTATAACGCCGATTTTCATGTCTTCCTCTTGATTTCGTTATTTCTTGTACGGATACGTCTTCATGTCGAAGCTCGCTTCCTTGACCATCAGAAAGAGATTTTTGAAATCTTCTGTCTTAGTGTCAATAAATTTGACGGCACCGAAATTTTTCAGTATCTTCATCCCTTCGTCATCCTTGTCCATGTCGATAAGGGCCTTTTCCAGAGCGCTCTTGATCGTCGGATCAAGGCTGTTGTCCACGGCAAAAGTATTGTCCGGGACCGATGGCGACTCATTCACCACAACAAGCGTATTCAGGACGTCGGGATTTTCCCTCGCCATTTTGTTGAAGACCAGATTTTTTGCCCCGCCCATTTCCGCCTGTCTGTTCAGGACGGCCTTGATCGCGGCGTCATGGCTCCCTGTCCAGAAAATCTTGACGTCCTTTTCGATATCAATGCCGTGTTCTCTGAAATAAATCACCTGCGCCAGATAGCCGGCAGTGGTCAGCTTGTCGACGAGGGCTATAGTCTTGCCCTTCATGTCACTGGGGCCTTTTATTCCGCTGTCCTTCCTGACAAAAGTCAACCCGGTGTATGTGGATGTTCCGTCGGTTTTTTCGGGTCTCGCAATCGGTTCGATGCCGATTCTCTCATGGGTCATCCCAAACGTAAAGCTTCCAAAAAATCCTGCCTCTATTTTATCGTCCCTTATCCCTTCATAGATCTGGCCGTAATTGGCCATCGGTTTTACACCCACCTCCATATCGATTTTCCTCCCGAGATATTTACATAGCGGCAGGAAGCGTTCCATCTGTTTCGCCAGGTTTATCTCCGGTATTATCCCGATAATGAGTTTGTCATCGGCGGCAAGCGTCTTTCCTGCCGCCACGACCATCAACAGCATGCCCAATAATACGGATGCCAATATTTTTTTCATTTTGTCCTCCTCGAAAAGTTGTTTTTCTCCTAACGCCCGAACTCCCCCCTGCTGTTTTTCTCTTTTTCTCCGGCATCACTCAGGAGTATCTTCATCATCCTTAATCTCAAATTTCTCTCGTCTCAAAAGCTTTTCCAGATCCAGGAGGATAACCAGCCTGTCTTTAAGTTTGGCCACCCCTGTAATGAAGTCCGTGTCTACTTCAAGGACCTCCTCCGGAGCCGTTTCCACAAGCTCTGCAGGGACCCTGATAACGTGAGATACCGCATCGACAAGCAGGCCGATTACTTTGTCGGAGATTTCCGTAACCACTATCCGTGATTCCTTGCTGAGGTCTTTTTGAGAAAGCTTGAGCCTTTTTCTGAGATTCAGTACGGGCAGCACCCTGCCCCGCAGACTTACGACCCCCTCCATATAGGATGGAGCATTGGGTACCATAGTAATTGCCCCTACTCTGACAATCTCCTGCACCTGTTGTATGGAGACCCCATATGCCTCACCGAGATTGAAGGTGACGAGATGGAAATCCTCAGGCTGTTCCTTATATTTCACCAATACTTCTTCAGCAAGTCCTGAAGGCGGCAAATGCAGACCCGACATCTTTTGGACCTCCTCTCTCCGATCTGTTACTTCTTATTTATTGTGTTCCCGTTCAATAAACTCAGCACGTCTATTATGAGGACGATCCTGCCGTCCCCCAGTATCGATGCCCCCGCTACTCCGTATGACTTCCCGAAGGTTTCGTCCAGAGGCTTTATCACGATCTCCTGCTTGCCCCTCAGCCTGTCTACAACAAGCGCAAGACATCTGTCCGCCCTGCCGAGTATGACAACATAAAATATTTTCGGCTCCGTCCGTTCGAGACCAAAGAAATCTCCCAGCCTCACTACGGGCATCACCCTGTTACGAAAACGTAACACCTCCCGGTTATTGATTATGTGAATGTCCTCTTCCTTGATCTTGACGCTCTCATCCACGGCGCTCATCGGAATTGCGTACACTTCTCCCGCAGCCTCCGCCATCAGTGCAGGGATGATCGCGAGACTGAGTGGAAGCTTGATCGTAAATGTCGTCCCCTTGCCCGGAACGCTTTCTACCGTGATCTGTCCTCCCAGCTTCGAAATGTTCTTCTTGACGACGTCAAGGCCGATCCCCCTGCCCGATATGTCTGAGGCTTCCTTTTTTGTCGTGAACCCGGCTGAAAAGACAAGAGGAAGAATATTTGACTGTTCGACCTGATCTTCGGCTTTGATAAGTCCCTTTTCGACTGCGGCTTTATTTATTTCCTCGTAATTCATGCCGGCGCCGTCGTCTCCGACCTTGATTATTACGTAGTTGGATTCGTGCGCCGCCGATAGAGTGATCGTCCCCTGCGGTTCTTTACCGTCCGTCCGTCTCTTCCCGGGTGGTTCCATGCCGTGGTCAAGGGCGTTTCTGATCAGGTGGAGCAGTGGTTCTTCCAGTTCATCGATAACTGTCTTGTCGATCTCCGTGGCCTCTCCTTCCAGGACAAGACGGACTTCCTTTCCCTGCATTTTCGATATGTCCCTCACCATCCTCGGGAATTTTTTAAACACATGACCTGCCGGAAGCATTCTTGTCCTCATAATGTTTTCCTGAAGACCGGCTATCGTCTTCCCCATAAACTCTATCCCCTCCTGAAGTTCTTTGAGGAGTGTTTTGTCGCCGCCCCATCCCTTCAGCCTGGCCCCGATCTGATTGAGTCTGGTCCTGTATATGACGAGTTCACCGACGAGGTTGAGCATATCATCGAGTCTTTTAAAATCGACTTTTATGATATCCGTTCTTACACCCAGATATGCCGAAAGATCGACTTTCTCCACTTCCGCCCGGTCCGGCCGGCCTTCAATATGTGCCTGAAGATGTAAAATCTTTTCAGTCAGGTCGGGAATACGGTCCTGTTCCCGCCCCATATCCATAAAGACGTTCCTGAGAGCGTGCGCACAGTCGAAAAGCAGATTGGTTCCTTCCCCGAACTCCAAACTTCCCTCACTCACCTTTTTGAGCGCCTCTTCGATCAAGTGGACATATTTGTTCAGGGACTCAAATCCCATCATGCCGGAATTGCCTTTGAGCGTGTGGAGCGAACCCAGCGCATCATGGAGGATGTCTTTGTCGCAGCCGCTTTTTTCAAGCACAAGCAGAGCGCTTTCAAAGACGTTCAGATGACTGTCGGCATCGTCAAGAAAATCTTTTATGAGATCCGAATAATTCAAGGGCTGCCTTCGTTAAACGACGGCGAGAAACGGAGGTTTCTTCGCGAGGACTTTTTCTATGAGCTGATAAAGTATCTCGGGTTTGAAGGGTTTTACTACGTAGCCCCATGCACCCAGTTTCAGGGCCCGTAAGGTGTCCGCCTCCTTGCCCTCGGTGCTGATCACCACGATCGGAATATGCCTGTAAATATTTTCTTTCTTTATCTTTTCCATAAACTGGATCCCGTTCATTACGGGCATATTGATATCGAGAAGTATCAGATCGAAGTCGTTTTCCCTCGACAGGACGTCAAGGGCATCGAGTCCGTTCATGGCGTCCACGATCCTGCATCCGTTATATCTGTTCAGAACAAGCCTGTACATTGAATGGATCAACTGCGAATCGTCTACTATCAATATTTTTTTCAGGTCCGACATAAGCCCTCCTTTAAGAACCGGTTTTTTCCATCGGCGGCAGGACGATCCCCAGAGACTGTATTTTTTCTACCAGGTGGTTTATATCAATTGGTTTTTCATAATAGTAGAATGCCCCTCTTCTGTAGGCATCTTCCCTGATCTCGTCGGAACCGTATGCGGTCATGATTATCACCTCGGTTTCAGGATTCTTCGCTTTCACGTAGCTCAGCAGTTCGAGACCTTCTATCCCATACATCCCGCTGAGTCTTATGTCAGCGATAACAAGGTTAAAAGTGTATCGTGACAGCGCTTCCTCGGCCTCCTCTATTCTGCTGCTCGTGATCACCATCGAATTTCTGCCGTTCAGAAGGTGGGAGAGAGTCATCAGAATAGTGGGTTCATCGTCCACAATTAATATTTTTTTCATTCGTACCTCCCGTGTTTGATTAAATTTGGTTTACAATATGGATGCCAGCGCAAAGCATGAAAATAAATCTGCCCGAAACGCTGTCGGAATCATATAACTCATTGTATAAACACTACTTTTGACTTCACTGGACCTATACACTGGATAGTCGCCTAATTTTCCGTAACGACCGGAATCCGGACAGCCTTATCGGTATTCAGTCAGCCCTATATTCAATTCCTGCTGTTGATTTGACTTCCCGGAAGGCGGTCTGCAAAAATAAATCGTGAGAAAAAATCTTTCTAGAGCCTTGAGTTCCTTTCTGCTTCCCCTGTTCATTCTTTCTGCGTTCAGCGTCGAAGGGTCCGTGCTCTGTTTCGGTAAGGACGGACATGTTGCCATAGAATTCGTTGACGCATGCAATGGGTCTGTTTTCGGGTCGAAGTTTGTGGGGACAGAAAGTGGTGCGTGCGGCCCCTGCAAAGACGTCCGGTTTCTCGACAATCCCGTTTTTACGCACAATGCTTCCCATTGCGCACAAACACCCTTCGTCGTTTCTTCGGTGCCGGCTTATCCGTCATTGCCGTCGAAAGAATATGCCGGTAATTGTATAATTCTGCCTGAAAGATCACATTTTAAAACCCTCACCGGATTGCAATCTGTCGTCCTCCTGATCTGAGAAGCCTCCATCCCGGCCTGGTACGTTTTGGCAGGTCATCCTTTTTTATTTGCTTAGTACACTAAGGAGGCTTTATTTCATGGTTCGTATTTATGCTGTTGTCAGTCTTTTATGTGGTGTATTCACAGTCGCAGCGCCCGTCTTTTCGTCCGATAAGGAATTGACTCTTAAGCAGGCAGTCACACTTGCCCTAGAGAAATATCCCGAGTTCCAGGCCCTCAGGCTCGAAGAAGAATCAGCAAAAGGACAACTTAAAAAAACGCTTCTTCCTTTGATCAATAACCCTGAAGTCGAAGGCAGCTTCTCGAAAAAGGACAGACCCGACGAGGAAGGCGGAGGGAAGTTCACGAACTATGGCGTCAAACTCTCCCAGGAATTCGAGATCGCGGGCCAGCGAGGCTCAAGGATCGATGTTGCCGAAAAAGAACTTGCAAGAGTGAAATCGAAAATAAGGGACAACGAACGGATTTTGATTGCCGAAGTAAAGGACGCTTTTACCGAGGCCCTTTCACTTAAGAAGAAAAGCCGTCTTGCACGGGAGGTGGTCAGTTTGAATGAAGAGCTGCTTGGATACACAAAGATCAAGTTCGAGTCCGGAGATGTCTCATGGCTTGATGTAAATCTTTCTGAGGTCGAACTTAGCAAGGCAAGGAAAGAGCTTCTTCTGACCGAGCGGCATTATCGGGAATCGCTTCTCGCATTACAGAAACTCCTCGGCTTGTCCCCTGACATGTCCTTTGCTATAGCAGGCGATCTGCCTTCGGAAGCTCCGGCGCTGCCCGACACAGAAACACTGAAGGCATGGGCTCTGTCCCATAGACCTGACTCAAAGGCAGCCGAATTTGAAGTGGAAAAGACAGAGTCCGCTCTGGACCTGGTAAAGAAGGAGGCCTTTCCGAATATAACACTTTCCGGGTTTTATGAGAAGGATGAAGGCCGGAACGCCGTAGGGATGGAGATCTCGGTCCCTCTGCCTATTATTGACAGGAAGCAGGCCGAAAAGAAAGAGGCCTTCGTAAACGCGGAAGTGGCAAAGATAAAAGCAGCGGGGCTTAGAAAGTCCATCGAGCGTGAGCTTGATCAGGCTCTCATCGACATCGCGGCGGCCATCGAAGAGCTTTCCCTCTTCAGGAAAGAAATATTGGTAAAAGCCTCAGAGAACCTGGTTCTCCTGAACCTGGCCTTCAAGGAAGGGAAGATCGGTTTCTTTGAGGTGCGTCTCGCTCAGAAGGACACAATCGATGCACAATTTGCATATATTGAGGCACAGACAAGAGCGCAGCGTGCGCTGAATGCTATTGAGAAGATCTCGGGAGGTGCGGTGAGATGATTATCCGACTCTTTAGAACTGTAAATGACTACTCGAATGGCGTGTTATTCCCGCGATCCCGAAAGCTTTCGGGAGACGGGAATCCTCATTTTCCGAAAAGATTCCGGACAATTTTACCCGCTTCTGGCGGCACCAAAGGCGACAAGCGCCGGGATGACAAACTTCGTCGGACTTCCGCAAGTATTCCCGGGTCCACGCTTCTTGCAATAATCATTATCGCCCTGTCCACGGCTGTATTTTTTACAGGATGCGGGAAAAAGGAGGCCCCGACAGAAGAAAAACACGCTGCGATCCGGACGAAAGAAGCCGAACATGAGGGTGAACACGAAAAAGAGGCCGGCTCTGTGACACTGTCACCTGAAATACAGAGGTCTTCGGGAATTGAAACGCTGCAGGTGGCACGTGAGGAAGCGACTGCTCCACTTTCCGCAACCGCCGTTTTAGAGTTGAATATGGACAGGTCTGCGAAGGTCAGTCCAAGAGTGACGGGAAAGGCTGTCAGGATCATTGCATCGCAGGGTGACAGGGTAAAGGCAGGACAGCCTCTGGCTTGGCTTGACAGCGTGGAGCTCGACCAGACATGGGCCGATTACATCAAGGCGCAGGGGAAGGTTGAGCTTGCAAGGAAGAACCTTCTGCGCGAGGAGACCCTGTTTGAGAAGAAGGTGGCGCCTGAAAAAGATGTCCTGAGGGCGAAGCAGGAACTGGGAGAGGCACAGGCCGACCTCAACCTTGCAAAGGAACGCTTCAGACTGCTCGGGGTCGATGTTTCACAGTTCAGTTATTCAAAGGGCAATGGCAACCATCCCCTCATTCCGCTCACTGCACCCGTCAGTGGTGTAGTGCTTGAAAAAAAGGTCACGCAGGGAGAGATGGTCAATTCCGAAAAAACTCTCTTTACAGTTGCCGACCTCTCGACTCTTTGGGTAATGATTGATATCTATGAAAAAGATATTTCACGCCTTGCGCCGGGGACCGGCGTCAAGGTCTCGGTTACCGCGTTTCCTGAGAAGACATTCAAGGGGAAGATTTCCTATATCAGTGACGTGGTCGACGAAAATACAAGGACCGTCAAGGCGAGGGTCACGATAGACAATTCAAGCGGACTGCTCAAACCGGGCATGTTTGCTGAGGTACTGATTGAGGCGGCAGGCGGCAGTTCCGAACGGATTATAGCTCTTCCCGAGGAGGCTGTGCTTATCGAGGGGGCAAGCAGATATGTTTTCATTCGAACCGCTCCTGACCGGTTCAAAAGGAGAGATATTGAGACAGGAAGGACCCTCGGGAGCAAGGTGGAAATCATCTCAGGTCTCAAAGAGGGAGAAGCTGTAGCTGTCAAAGGGGCCTTCATTCTGAAGTCGGAGATGAAAAAAGGCGAACTCGTCGACGAACATGGCCACGGACACTAAATTGCGCTTTATGGACAGGAGATAACCGCTGATGCTGGAAAGAATTATCGCATATACGTTGAGGCAGAAACGGATGATCGTATTTCTTTCGTTTTTGATTATAGCAATCGGATGGTATTCATATTTTACATTATCCGTCGACGCTTTTCCCGATGTCACAAACATTCAGGTCGAAGTAGTCAGCCACGCCGACGGGCTCTCCGCTGTTGAGATCGAGAGAAATGTGACTTATCCCATTGAGATGGCGATGCGCGGCCTGCCGGATCTTGAACAAATGCGTTCCGTGACAAAGTTCGGCCTCTCCATCGTGACGATCGTCTTCAAGGACAATGTCGATGTTTATTTTGCCCGGCAGCTCGTATTCGAACGGCTGGCCGAAGCGAGAGAGCAGGTACCGGGAGGCGTCGACATAGCCATGGGCCCGATTGGGACTGCAATGGGTGAGATTTATCAATATACGCTGGAAGGAGAAATGCCCGCTGACCCGCAGCAGAAAATAGCGTACCTTACCAACCTCAGAACAATCCAGGAGTGGGTCGTAACGCCCCAGCTGAAAAGCGTTGCGGGAGTAAATGAAGTTAATTCTTTTGGAGGATACTTCAAGCAATACCAGGTCATTGTTTCTCCCGAACACCTGCTTCGGCATGCAGTGACTGTAGATGATGTATATGCCGCTATAGAAAACAATAATCAGAACGTCGGCGGCAATATTCTCGAACGGAATACCGACCAGTTCATAGTCCGCGGCGTAGGATTGATAAAAGACGTCGAAGATATAGAAAACATTGTTCTGAAATCCCAACGCGGGACTCCGACTTATATTCGCGATGTCGCCCGGGTGAAGGTGGGTGAGGCCGTGCGTATGGGGGCCGCCATGAAGGACGGCAAGGACGAGGCTGTCGGTGGCATAGTCATGATGCTGCGCGATGAAAACAGCCGTGAGGTGGTCGGCCGGGTGGCGGACAAGGTGCATGAAATAAATGAAAACAATATTCTTCCCGGCGGCATCAAAATCGTTCCCTACTATGACAGAAGCCATATAGTACGCGCAAGTGTCGACACAGTCAGCAAGGCGCTGATAGAAGGCTCCGTTTTGGTACTGATCGTGCTGTATCTGTTGCTGAACAGCTTCAGGGGCAGCTTTGTCGTCCTTATAGCGCTGCCGATGTCGCTGCTGGTTACATTCATCGTGATGAAGCTGGTCGGCATCAGCGCGAATCTGATGTCGCTCGGCGGTCTGGCGATTTCGATAGGGATGATAATTGACACGACAATAATCCAGGTTGAAAACGTGCAGCGCCATTTGAGTGAAGAAGGCAGCGGACATCACAGGTTGTTTACAGTACTTAAAGCCGTGATGGAAGTTCGGAAGCCCAGCATCTTCGGAGAACTGATCATCGCCTTCACCTTCTTGCCGATTCTTTCCCTGGAAGGTATCGAGGGGAAAATGTTCAGCCCCCTGGCCCTGACAGTCGCGATTGCTCTTCTGGCTTCGTTGTTCCTTTCAGTCTTCGTTATACCGGTCCTTTGCATCCTCTTTTTGAACCCGTCCCCGGAAAAGGAAAGCTATATTATGAAGCATGCGAAGAGATTTTATGTGTCGCTTCTGGAACATGCAATGAGGAGGAAGAAAGCGGTTTTGGGCATCGCCGGGGGTCTGCTGATCGCCTCCCTCTTTCTCGTAACAAGACTGGGAACTGAATTCATACCGACAATGGACGAAGGCTCCTTCGATATGGACATATCCATGCTCCCCGGCGTTTCCCTTGCGACGGCGATGGAAGTGAATAAACGTGTCGCGGAAAAGCTGATGCAGTTCAATGAACTTGATACGGTTATCTCGCGGACCGGCCAGACCGGTGTTGCCCTGGATACCAGGGGGACGGACAAGACCGCCTATGTCGGTATTTTCAAACCAAAGAGCGAATGGGAAAGGTCCATTTCGAAAGAGGAGGTGACCAACGAGATGCGTGAGTCGCTTGAGTCGATCGCGGGCATCACTTTCGGCTTCAGTCAGCCCATCCAGTGCAGAATTGATGAACTTGTGGCCGGGACCCGCTCTCAGTTGATCGTTAAGCTGTTCGGAGAAGACCTCGACATTCTGACCGATAAAGCTGCTGACATTTCAAAAGTGCTTTCTGCCATAAAAGGGGTGACCGATTTAAGCACAGAAAAGATTTCCGGTCAGCCATATATGACGGTAGACATAGATAGGTCAAAAATTGCCCGGTATGGTCTGAATATCAGCGATATTCAAAGCGTAATCGAGATAGCGGTTGCCGGGAAAGCGGCCTCAAAATTCTATGAAGAAAATCGCAGCTTCGATATTGTCGTCCGCCTGCCGGAAGAGAAAAGAAATTCTCTGGAGGCGATTAGGAATTTGTTGATTACCAACGAAGCCGGAATGAATATTCCGCTTGGGCAGCTCGCTGATATTCAGATGGTCGAAGGTCCGGTCCAGATCAGCCGCCAGGACGGGGTCAGGAGGATCGGGATAGAGATGAATATCACCGGCAGGGATATCGGAGGTTTTGTTGAGGAAGCAAAGCAGAAGATAAAAGAGAAGGTCGAACTTCCTTCCGGATATTATCTCACCTGGGGCGGGCAGTTTGAGAACCAGCAGCGTGCCATGAAGAAACTGATGATCATCGGACCTGTTGCTGTCGGGATGATACTGCTCCTTCTTTATCTTACCTTCAGATCGATCCGGCTGGCGCTGCTGGTTATTTCCAATCTGCCGTTTGCCCTGATCGGAGGGGTTTTTTCTCTCTTCATATCCGGACAATACCTGTCTGTTCCGGCTTCGGTAGGATTTATCGTTTTGTTCGGAGTCGCAGTGCTGAACGGACTCGTTCTTGTGTCGCGCATTTCTCAGCTGCGCGACGAAGGACTTGATATGCAGGAAGCGATACGGAAAGGCAGCCTGGACAGATTGCGGCCCGTATTGATGACTGCATCAATCGCAATCTTCAGCCTGATACCGATGCTTCTTGCCCGCGGAGCCGGATCTGAAATACAAAAACCTCTGGCAACGGTTGTAGTGGGAGGTTTGATCACTTCTACACTGCTCACGCTTTTGATTATTCCGTCAGTGTACGGCTGGTTTGAAAAGCGAAAGGTCGAAGCGGAAATGTAAAGAAATT
>JBECKU010000094.1:0-4954 GCA_040235385.1 Candidatus Sulfobium sp.
CTTTCATAGTAATCGACACTGAAAATATCATATAATCCTTCGTCATTGAATTTCGGCTCAAATACCTTCCATGCGTAGAGATATGTATTATTCTTATCCCCATTTCCCCACAACCCATGCACCAGAACCACAGGCGGGCGTTTAAGACGGATGGGTGGAAAGGAGTCTTTGCCCGTGAGAAAATAGCGCGCTAAATCAACGGTTGGCTGGACATATCGCTCGGGTCGTTCCCTGTCGTTTGTTTCTTCCGGCGTTCCCCAGCGCACAAAGGTGTCCGGCGCTTGGTATACCGCTTCTGCGATCCCGTCTGAGTTGAAGACCACGGGAACAGCCTCTGTCGGATTGCCGGCTCCATCGAGCAGAGTCCCTCTCCCCACCGGAGAGTAGTTGCTGGCCCCCTCAAGCTGAGGGTCCGCGATTCTCCACGTTAGGCCCGAAAACGCTTGCTGATTTTCCTTTGCGATAAGCTGCAATCTCAGTTTTGCAGCACCGTCCGTAACCGCGCCTTCCATTTCCTTGTCCGGTTCATCATAGGCGACTATCCTGAACTGCGCTATCGTAAGAGGCATCTTTGCGCTACGCATCTCCGCCGCTGTCCCTCTGTTTAACACCACTTCGAAGGTGTATGTGGATAAAGGATCGAACTTCGCAAAACCTTGGCTCAATACCGCGTTGTCTCTGGTCCCTTGAACCATTCCCATGTAATTATCATTTTCATAGAAGAATACGTCTATCGTCGCAGTATTATAATCTGCGGGTTCTATTGTATATCTGATTTCGGCATCGGCAATCGGATAGCCGTCGCTGTTTAGCTGAAGCGTTGGGACGGAAGTCACGGTGGTCTTTACACTCCATACCACAATCGGGGTCCACGTACTTGTTGTGCCAGACGTCCATCCATTCGCCCTTATATAAAGCAAACCGGGCTCGTCGCCAAGCTTCAGCTTAGTTTCATAATAATTGCTTCCACTGGCTGCAACCGACTGGGGATCAAAACTCCCCTGCGCGGTAGATGGTGAGCAGCCCATGTAGGCATTGCTCGGACAGATAGAGAATGACACCGTTCCGTCATTTACAGGGCTCACACTATAAACACCGCCTGTCTCGGAGAATCGAAACATCTGCATCGTGATCGGGAACTCCGTTCCGGCAGCGCCGGCATCGATAAGGTTCCCCTCATCATCGGAATGCTGCAGATGGAATAATTGCAAATACGTTTGGGTTCCATGTCCGAGTGTATATGTGAATTCGGCCGGAGGCGCAGGTTTGATGTCCGATATGTCTGCGGCGGTATCGATCCTCTCTCCTTTTTGATCGAAATAGTCCTGCTTTGCACTTACCTTTATGGTATATGTAGTGTCGTCGGTGTTACCGAGGACTAGATAGGCAATTGCTCCGTTGTATGATGAAGTGAACTCAATTGGATTGGCGGGATTAGCCGCGCTCGGCAATAGATTGGGGCAATTTATTGTCGCTACGCCGGGACAATCGTCGAGTTTTTTGAACAGCTTTGCATTTTGCACCTGACTGGTCGCAGTGGGAGGAGTGCCTGAGAATTTCTGCGGCATTATTTCGTAATAGAGTTTCTTGTTTGAAATGGAATTGCCGTATTTGTCGAGAATCTTGACCCAAATATACCCTGAGTACAGTCCCGGGCCTCCGGCGGACCACGAAGGCACTTTTTCGATCGAGACGGCCTCTCCCGGTTTCCCATACGCCTCAAAAGGGTTATCCGTCTCTATCGTCCCAGTCCCTGCCTGTGCAGAAATCGCCACCAGGTTGAGGCCTGTCTGCTCCCAGTAGCTGTTGCCGGCTGCATCAGTATCCTGCCGCAAATACGGCGAGGCGGATACATGTTCCCCTAATTTCAGCCTCGCCCTGGCGATGCCGTCAGCGCCTGTAATCACCGAGACCTGATCTGCGAGGGGCGCAATGATATTGCCGCTCTTGTTCTCGCCCTGCATCTGCCCGCTTCCGGATATGACTTTGAACGTAATATTCACTCCCTGAACAGGCCTGTTGGTGTTGTCAAGGGCGATGACTTGATAAGCCGTCTTCATTCGTGTGCCGACTATGCCGGACTGATAATCCGCCGTTCTATTCAATCTCGCAATCTTTACCACCGAATTCGGGTCCTTATTTACCTTCTGGGAATAAGGAAAGCTTAATGCATCCGCCAAATCCTGATTGATCCAGTCCTGTTTCTTTACCGCCGTCATACCGCCTGCGATTCCCGACAGGTCGGGACTTGATGAGGCCAGCATCCCGGAGAGCATATACCCGGCCTCGCCCGTATCGGGATTCTCCTTGATATAGCCTATTCCCGTCCAGTCTTTATAGCTCACAGCCGTAAGTGGTAAGCCATTGGTCGAAGGAATGCTGATCACAAGGTCCTGATTGACGCTGTTTTGAATGTCTTCTTTGATGTTGTCGTCGAGCTCAACGGCGGAAAGGACAGTGTCGATATTGTTCTTGTCTATTATTAATGACTCCTGATTGCTGATCTGAAATATCTTTGCCGTCGATATGGAATCAACCTGGAAATCATCCTCGAAGAGCCTGTTTTCGAGTACTGACCCCTCAAGTGCGGATAATGTCATAAAGGTCTTTCGCCTGTCTGTGTCTCCCCCTTGGGTTAAGGGGGAGCGAGAGAGGGTTACTCCTATTGTCCTCAGCGCAGCATCCACATATACCCCTTTCCACTCAAACCCGTGAGGTATGTCGAGAAGATATGTCACATCTATCGCGCCCCCGATCGCGGTTACAGTCGGGATAGGTCTGGTAAGCTGCAAATGGAGCAGGGAGGCAAGCGCATCTTCCGCCTTGTTCCAATTGTCAATATATCGGTTCGTTTCCTTAAAGAGTATCGTTGCAGCGCCGTCATCCTCGCCGATCGTCGTCTCCTGAGGATCAAGCGCCTTCTGCGCCACGAATCCTATTGCAGAAAGATTGGCGGTAATCTGTGTGGACGTTATCCTCTCAATTCCGTTTAGCGATACAAGCTCAACCGTAAGGTTAAAATCCGTTCCCGCCGGCAAACCCTCTTTGCCGGCGACCACCATTTCTCCGTCAAGCTCCAATACAGGTCTCAGCCTTATGAGGTACGCGGGCGTATTATCGAGCCCTCCGTAATAATCTATTGTCTGCTGGTCCTCCACTGTTTCGGGCTCGTAACTCAGGATTATTTCTTTGTTGGAGAGTTGGAGGGCGTCGAGGGCAATAGCGAAAAGCTCATTATTGTCCGTATCCGAAGCAGTGAAGTTAACCTTGTGCTTTAAATCATCGGGTATTTCGGTGTATTCATGAGTTACGGCGATCCGATCATACTGCATGCTTGCGGGGAGTATATTCATCACCTCGGGAATCAAGGAGCGTGTCAGCTGATAGCTATCAGCTGTCAGCTGAGTTGATTCTTCAATCTTTTCTTTTATGAACGCAAGAGGGGTTTCTGCCTGCATTGTATTTAGGTATTCGTCTCTAATAGCTGAAAGCTGATTGCTGATCGCTGATTGCTCAAACATGTCCAGTGGAGCATTGTAGGCATAGCTCGTAACTTTTATACTGGTGTCCAGACCGAGCCAGGTTCTTCCATGGTTGTCGATTACTGTGCCGCGATAATTGGAATAAGGGATCAGACTCTCGATCCAGACATGTTCAATCTGAAAGTTGGAAATGGATCCGGCGGAAATTATCGATTTATGCGGTATTCCCGCCTTTTGGAAGAATTCTGCTATGTTTGCGGCGTCGTCTATTCCCGTCAGATTTTTTACGTGTTCAAGGGAGGAGAATTCTATCACTCCTCTAACATAGCGTGACGGGAAGCCGGAGGATCTCAGTAAGGCCGTCAATAACGTCGCCTGATCGCAGTCGTTTCCGCTCTTCTGTCTCAGTGTCTCTTCAGCGCCCTTCATGCCCCCCCAGTACCATTCGGTCTCTATATTGTTTTTTACATATTCATAAATGGATACGGGGCTCCAGTTCAATGTCTGTGCAAGAGTGGCTATCTCTTCGGATATCGGCGCTTCTTCAGTGTCCTTTAAGTCATCCGGGCTGTCTGCCCTGTTGCCGCCCCTGTATGCGGGAGTGATGATTGCGGTAGTGTCGGGTTCCCCGACAGGCAGGTGAAGATCTCTGTACGGAAGATTTCCGAATATCGGTATTCTTCTGCTGTGGATATGTGCTTCTACCAGATTATTTAGAGTCTCAAGCGTGCTTTGAGAGTCACTGCCGTCCGTCGGGAGCGCTTCGATTGTGCTTATATATTCATCGACCGTTTGTGTATATCTCTCCATCATCTCCTTGTGCCGCTGCTGAATAATTGCCGGCAGTGACTTCAGTTCCTCTTCCCGCATTTTAAATTTATCAAGAAGCTGACTATTAATTGCTTTGACGTTCTTAATTTCCTGCTTCAGGCGGGCGATCTCAGATGCTGTATCTTCATTTTTTTTCTGCTTCTGGTGGGCTTTTTTGATTGTGGCTTTCTGGCCCTCAAGATTCCTCTGGAGCTCTTTTTCAGGATCGAAAGTGGAAGCCAAGGCAGCCTGAGCGAATAGAAAGAAAATGATACTTACAAAGAAGCACGTCCTCTTCTTCATTGCCCCTCCCTAAGAACGACTCTTTTTTATCACAAGAAGGCTTTTCGAAAAAGGCGGGCTCTTGAAAATCATCCCCATGCGCCACTTCGACAGCCCCGCTGTCCTTCTCAGGACCGGAGGCTTTGCGCTGCCCCGGTTTCCCGGGGTTTGCCTTTTCGATGGCTGCGTCGGCATTTAAGCACAAGTTATCTGAAAAAAGCAAGAACTATTTTATGTCCAGACGTTGTCACGCTGGATGGTGTACTGTTTCTGTTAACATCAAAACAGCAACACTCCGTGCAGTGAGGAGGTTACAGCCAGCATGCATTTCTTTCCAAGAGTAACTCTGCATCTGTCTCGGAAACGACACAAGGCTGCGT
>JBECKU010000202.1:0-6711 GCA_040235385.1 Candidatus Sulfobium sp.
ATGTGCGGCGGGACAAACCCAGTGCGTAGAGGGTGCGGCACAGTGCGTACAGACAGTTCTCCCGTCCGCTGAGATCTGCGACGACACACTCGACAACGACTGCGACGGCCTCACCGATGCCGAGGACGCTGATTGCCAGGCAGCCGGAGGCGACGTGGGCCTCATAAAGCTTGTCGTTCCGAAGAAAATCGTAATAGCGAAGAAAAATGGGACAGCTCAAAAGGTGATCAATGTGCTGGTCGATCCGGCGACCGAGAGCGTGTCATTCACAGACACTCGAACGGTGACGGTCAATTTAACGGCCGAAACCGGCGCCGGTGTAATGGTCACAATCGACCCACCCAGTATCACCAAGGAAGTTGAATCAGAGATGAGCGAAGAAGGTGAGATCGAAGCCGAGAGATTCGGCTTCCGGGCGAACATCGTCTGCACGGAGGAAGGAACCTGGGCGGTGAGCTGGACAGCGACCGTCAGTGCAGACCAGAACAGCGATCCCGCGAACGATACACTGGAAGGCACCTCACAGGTGATATGCAAATCATCGGAAAAACATTCCAGACAATTTGATCGTTAATTAAGATCAATCTCGCAGTTTGGCCGGGAATCACTAAAGGTGGAGGGTAGATCCCTCCACCCTATTTTTAAAGGAGTTCTTTGTATGCTTTTTTTGCATCCGACCAAACTCGAGCGAAAATAAATAAGCTTCATGTATGGACTAGCATACACATTAAGAACTTTGATTTTTCTTAATTTTACTTATATTTCCACTTCCAATTTCTAAGAATGCATAATAATTCATGCAAAAGCCTGCTCCCAAATTAAGAGATTTACAATATTCTTATTTAATATCGCATACTTACTTCTCATGGCATGTCCCTTGCTTCATAAATTGGGATTTTATAAACGTATTCACGTGGAGGTAAATTATGAGAATCGGCAAAGTATGCATGAAATCATCCATAATATTTCCCTTATTTTTTCTTTTTTTCTTTATCTTTAATTCATCCGCAGCTATCGCTGGAGCAGTCTCTCCCGGAATAAATACCGACCGGCAGGACCGAGGCATTTTAAAGAATTTCAAACTCCGTTTGACAGGCGCTGAGGACAGCCTCCGGAAATCTGCCGTTGTTTTGGATAATCCTTACAATAAAACTCGTCGTAGAACCAGTATGTTTAAAATTCTTTCTGCCTTGGAAGACAAGATGGAGGTGCAAAACTTACCGGAAGAGGAAAAGAGCAAACTTCTGGGAAAGGCAAAAAATAAATTATTTGTGCTGGACGATAGCCAAATCGAATTATTAGTATCTCTATCCGACCGAATAACAACCGATAGGCACTCACCTGCCGGGGATGTCGCCTTCCTTCTGGTCACGGCTTTAATAGTTTTGTCCTGATGATAGGGTAGCACCGGTCGACCACGCAGGATTCGAAGCCGACGAAAAAATCTCACCTTATAAAACGTGGAGGAAAATATGGAGTGCACTGATTTCATTATGGAATTCTCACGGTGTAAACGCGGGATTCCTGTTGCGCCGCTTTTCAGAGAGTATTTTTGCAAAAGAAACCCTTTTAAATGTCCGTTCAAGAAACTGGGCAAGTCCCAGGGTAAGTCGCGTATAGGGGTCGGTTTGATAAACTTCCTCGATTTCAGAAGTTATATGAAGAACTTTCTAAAGTCGCTGAAGAGTTCGACTCATGTTTTATATCATATTGCTGTGGTAGCCCTGAGTGCAGCTATAGCATTGTCTTTGCCCTTCACCATAAGATTTGTCGCCAAAAAATTTCTGGTCTACTGGTCTCTCATAGAAAATGAGAAACTTTTTCTTATATCCGTGGAAATAACCGTAGCAGTTCTGCTGATCTTATTTTTAAATTACGCCGGCAGAGGATTGAGGGACAGGAAGTTGTCCAATATGGCAAGAAATGCAGGCATGGTGAATTTTTTTCCCTCCGAGGGACTTCTGGCACAAAGACGAAAAAAGAAATTAGTGGAAAAGCAGGGATTTGCGAGGGACATTGTGATAATGGGCTCGACGGGCTTCCGTACTTTTGTCGACCCAAAAGGGGAGTTTTACAATGTTATGCAGAATTGCCGTGAGGCAAAAATAATGCTCCTTAACCCATACAGCGAGGGGGCGAGAATTCGTGCGAGCAGTATTCTCAGCCCCGATATCACTCTGGAGAGATTTCGAGAGCAGATAATAAAAAGTATAGATTTTCTTAAAGAGCTTAAAGCTGTCCAAAAAAATATTATGCTCAAGCTCTATGAAGATCCACCTTTCTTGAAGCTTGCCGTCATGGGCGACTACCTGTGGGTGAAACATTACCACACAGGTATTGATGTTAAGGCCATGGCCCAATATGTATTTGAGCACAACCAGAACCCCAGCAGTCTTTACACCCCTTTTTACCAGTACTTCCTTAAGTTGTGGAACGATCCAAAGGTACCTGAATATGATCTGGAATCGGATGAACTTGTTTATAGGGACTTGTCCGGGAATGGGGAAAGAAGGGAAAGATTTGAGAAAAATGAGAACGTCGCGTTGAGTCACAGTTAAATAAACCCGCTGGAAAGTTCCTTCGCCCTTCTACCCCGGCCAATTCATAAACTTTTCCGAGTGAAAGGAGGGTACAGAACGTTACCGTTACAAAAATTGTATACTTGACAATATATGCAATTATTATTATATTTGAATGTAAGAATGAATTGAGCTGTTATGAAATCAATGAATGAAAGAATAGAACTTCTCAGGGTCATCGCCCATCCGGTGAGGATAAGGATTCTCGATGAGCTTACCAAAGGCGTGAAATGTGTGAGCGACTTCGAGGAATTCCTCGAGATCAGCCAGCCGAACGTTTCTCAGCATCTGACGGTTCTCAGGAGATACGGTATTATCGATTATTTCATCGACGGGAGACTCAGGTGCTATTTTCTCAGGGACCCCCTGATCCCGGACATTATCGAACTGCTGAAAAAGGATTACGAGGAAGAACTGCCGGCTCCGGCGTGTTGTCCTGTGACGAAAAAAGGGACATATCCAGGAGAAAGGAGGCATTTAAAAAAATCAGAACCGGGGCGATAGAATTCTGACGTTTTAACTTTGCGGGAGGAGATTATGGGAAAGACTGTCACGCTTTTTTTATCAACATCGCCGTATTCATATGAGAACACCCTTTCGACGATCAAGATTGCCGAAGCCGCCTTGAACAAGGGGCACACCGTCAATTTGATCGCTTCTGCCGATGGGGTCTATTGTTTTCTGAAAAAGCAGAAGGCGAAAGGTATTCCCAATGCAGAGGAAAAATTTTCCGGACTTATTCAAAAAGGATTGAAGGTCTTCCTTTGAGGCGGGTGTCTGAACTTTCGCCGTGCGGCGCAAGATGACTATCTCGACGGCGCGGAAGTCGGTTCGCTTAAAGGCTTGTTCAAGACCATGGATGAAAGTGATATCTGGCTCAATGTGGGCGCATAGGAGGGATATATGGGAAAAATAGCAATGATACTCAGAAAGCCGCCTTATGGCGATATCAACGCTGCTGAGGCTGTCAGACACGCCCTTGGCGCCGTGTCGGGAGATATGGAAGCTTCACTTATCCTTGTAGACGGCGGCGTCCAGCTTGCACGAAAAGGGCAGGATGACACGAACACCGGCTTTACCAACCTCGAAAGCACGTTAAAGGATTGTGTCGACATGGGCGTAGAGGTCCTTGCCGACAACCTTTCACTGGTTGAGCACGGCCTGAAAAAAGACGATATCGTGGAAGGTGTGGTAGCAGCAACTGAGACTGATATTGCCGCTCTGATTAAACATGCCGACACCTCAATGATTTTTTAGAGAACAAGGAAGGGAGGTTTCCTATGCTTGTAATAATAAGAAATGCGCCTGACACACCGGAAGGTAAAAGGGGCGTTAAGATCGCACGGGACATGACCGCCGATATCGTTCTTATGCAAAACGGCGTTTATTTTCTCAAGGAACAGGCGCTCGGGGACCTGGGCTTTGTCGGGACAGCCTATGTTCTCGAAGAAGACAGGAGATTAAGAGGACTGATGAGCGCCGACGGGAACAAAAACATAATGGATATCGATTACGACGGTCTGGTTGACTTAATGACCGAAACTGACAAAGTAGTCGGCATGTTCTAAAAGAGAGGCAATTAATAAATTGCCCCCCAAGGTGAAAAGGGAGGATGACATGGCGAGGATAGCTATATTGGGAGGTTCTTTCGGCGGACTTACGGCGGCCTTTGAGCTGAAAAGGCTCCTTGGAAAAAAGGCGGATATTACTGTTGTAAGCGAAGATGATAGATTTATTTTCATACCTTCGCTTCCATGGATTTCGATGGGCTGGAGAAAGTCTGCGGATATCACCTTGCCTTTGAAACAAATCCTGGGGCGAAAAGGAATAACTTTTATCCACGAAAAGGCGAAAGGTGTGGATGCCGACGCTTCGAAAGTCATAACAGAAAACAGAGAGATTCCTTACGACTACCTGGTGATATCAACCGGACCCGCCCTTGCCTACGATGACGTGCCCGGCCTCGGTCCTGAAAAAGGACATACGGAAAGCATTTTTACCCTCGATCAGGCGGAAAGGGCTTTAAAGGCATGGGACAGATTTCTTGAAGATCCCGGGACTGTTGTCACCGGCTCAGTCCAGGGTGTCAGTTGTTTCGGCCCCCCCTATGAATACGCATTTGAAATAGACAACGAGCTTCGCAGCAGGAAGATAAGACACAAGGTCCCGATGGTCTTCATAACCTCGGAGCCATACATCGGCCACTTCGGCATCGGAGGGTTGAGGAACTCAAAGAGAATGATGGAAGACGAGTTCGCAAAGCGAGACATCAAAATAGTCACAAACGCCTCCGTTGAAGAGTTCACTCCGGGTGAGGTAAAACTGAAAGACGGGACGAAATTCCCCTTTAAACTTTCAATGTTCGCGCCTCCTATGAAGGGGGTCCCGGCTGTTTCACATCTCGGCAATCCAAAGGGTTTTATACCTGTGGACGGAAGATACCGGCATACAAAATATAAGAACATCTTCTCAGTTGGAGTTGCCGTTGCGATCGCACCGCCTGAGCAGACGCCGGTCCCGACCGGCGTTCCCAAAACAGGGTTCATGACCGTTAAAATGGCGAAGACTGCCGCTCTTGCCATTGTGTCTGATATAACTGGAAAATTAGCCCCCGCCGAAACGCCCATCGATGTAATCTGCCTCATGGATATGGGCAATACCGCCGCGTACATGAAGGCGGCCCCGGTGCTTCCACCCAGACAGGACTCTGTTTTTAAGGAGGGGAAGTGGTTTAGATGGAGCAAGGTCGCGTATGAAAGATATTTTCTCTGGAAGATGAATAACGGTTTAAGTGGATTGCCATGAAAAGAAGATCTCCGAGTGTCATACAGAATTCTGCAAGACCTTCTCGAATCCCGAAAGTCTGGCGTGCAGTCTGATTCAGGGTGCCCTCGCACAACTCATAAAAGGTTCTTACGGCCTTGAAAAAGAAGGTCGTCACGGTGATGAGGGAGACAAATAACTTTTTGAAGCGGCATCAAATGCAAACATCATTATGCGTGCTTAAAGGTGAGAGGTCATGAAAAAAGCGATAATGAAGCTTGTGGCGTTCTCCGTAGAAAAACCGAAGACAGTGTTACTGTTCACAATAATATTTAGCATTCTTTTTGCCGCTCAGTTCCCAAAGATAAAGATAGACACGGACCCTGAAAATATGCTCAGGGAAGACGAGGCCATAAGGGTCTTCCATAAGAATGTTAAGAAGGACTTCGGAATAGAGGAGCTCATTGTCCTCGGAATAGTCAGGGACGACGGGATATTCCATCGGGACAGCCTTGAGAAGATACAGAGGATAACTGATGAAATATTAAATTTAAAAGGCGTCATATCCGATGACGTGGAGAGCCTTACGGTCACAAAGAATGTCGTGGCAGGGGGCGGGACATTATATGTAAGGCCGCCGATGACGGGCATCCCGTAAACGCCGGGGGACATTGAAAGACTCAAAAAAGAAGTGCTCGACAATCCGCTTTTCAATGACAGGCTTGTGTCATCAGACGGCAGGGGTGCTGTCATCTACATCCCCATAGAAAGCAAGGACATCGCCCATGAAATAGGGAAAGAGATAACAGCGATTTATAAAAAGGAAAAAGGTCCGGAGAAATACTATATGGCGGGACTTCCCATAGCGGAAGACACCTTCGGCTATGAGATGTTCCTGCAGATGGGGCTTTTCGCTCCGATGGCAGGCGGCCTTCTGATGCTAGTCCTCTTTATTATATTCAGGAGGGTTTCTCTCATAATATCTCCGATGATTCTGGCGATGCTTTCCGTCATCTGGACGATGGGCGCGATGATAGGGGCCGGGTTCACCGTGCATATCATGTCTTCCATGATACCCGTCTTTCTCATGCCTATTGCCATCTGCGACAGCGTCCATATCCTGAGCGACTTCTACGAGAAGCTGCCGAGGCTCAAGGATAGAAAAAAGGCGATATTGGGAGTTTTTGATGAGCTCGTCAAACCGATGTTTTTCACATCCCTTACCACCGCCGTGGGTTTTTCGATGCTTGCGATGGCGGACATACCGCCCGTTAGGGTATTCGGCATTTTTGTCGCAGGCGGCGTCCTGATTGCATGGTTACTCTCCATGACTTTTCTCCCGGCGGCGCTCGTCCTTATCAGAGAAAGA